>DATHSX010000059.1:0-7227 GCA_035463935.1 Acidimicrobiia bacterium
GGCAACGTGGCCGCGGGGTATCACCGGCTACCGGCGGAGAGCGCCGAATCGTTCGACGCCGAAGGCTGGTTGCATTCCGGCGACCTCGGTGCCCTGGACGCGGATGGCTTCCTCTCCATCATCGGCAGGAAGAAGGACCTGATAGTCACTTCGAGCGGAAAGAACATCGCCCCCGGTCATCTGGAAACAGGCCTCAAGAGTCACCCCTTGATCGCTCACGCTTGCGTGGTCGGCGATGCCCGTCCTTATCTCACGGCCCTCATCGCCCTCGACTCCGAAGAGGCGCCGGGATGGGCGGGCAGACAGGGGCTGACATTCGTCGATTTTGAGAGCTTCTCGCGTCTGCCCGAAGTGACGGCCGCCATCCAGCAAGCGATCGATGAGCTGAACCTGCAAGTGTCCCGCGTCGAGCAGATCAAGAAGTTCTCGATCGCTCCTCACGATTGGAGCCCGGACACCGGCGAAATCACCCCTTCACTCAAGGTCAGGAAGTCGGTGGTGCTCGACAAGTACGCCTCCTCCATCGCGGCCATGTACCAAGGTTGAGCGCACAAGTCGGGCCCGGGTCCTAAGCCCCTTGTGCCAGTTCGCAGGATCGGACATCGTGAGAGCACGAGACGATCCGGAGATCCATGGAGACCCAGTATCCCCCGATAGAAAAGACCGGCCCTTATGTTCTCCCACCCAACCTGAAGAGCTACGACTCGGCGCGGTCGACGTTCAGTTGGCAGGACGCTGAGTTGATGCTCGACGGGATGGCTGGGGGGAAGTGGAACATTGCCCATGAGGCGGTTGACCGGCATGCCCGAACCACTCGAGGCGAGCACACGGCGATCCGCTGGCTCGGCCGCAAGGGCGGGACACAGGACCTCACCTTTGCGGCTCTGGCCGAGAGCACTTCGCGCTTTGCCTCGGCGCTTCGCCAGCTTGGAGTGGGAAGAGGTGACCGGGTGTTCAGCCTCTGCCCTCGAATTCCCGAGGCCTACATCTCCACGCTGGGAACCCTCAAGAACGGAAGCGTGGCCGCCCCCCTCTTCTCGGCCTTCGGCCCGGAGCCCATCCATACCCGGCTCACGATGGGTCAGGGCAAGGTCCTAGTCACCACCCCGTCCCTGTACCGGAAGAAGATTGCCCCGATTCGCGATCGGTTGCCCGATCTCGAGCATGTGATTGTCGTGGGGGAGGGGATTGAAGAGAGCCTTCGTTTCTCAGATCTCCTCGCGGGGGGCGATCCGCGCACGCCTGCCGAACCCATGGACCCCGAGGACATGGCCCTGCTCCACTTCACCAGTGGCACCACCGGGACTCCGAAAGGGGCGGTCCACGTCCATCGTGCGGTGCTGCATCACTACGTGTCGGCATCGCTTGCCCTCGACCTTCATCCCGAGGATGTCTTCTGGTGCACGGCCGATCCGGGTTGGGTGACCGGAACTTCCTACGGGGTGATCGCTCCGCTGCTGCATGGCGTCACCAACGTTGTCGACGAGGGTGAATTCGACGCCGATCGCTGGTACAGCATCATTGCGCAGCAGCGGGTGACGGTGTGGTACACGGCCCCGACGGCCGTCCGGATGCTCATGAAGGTGGGGGCCGATGTGGCCGGCGAGTATGACCTCTCATCTCTCCGCTTCGTCGCGAGCGTGGGCGAGCCCCTCAATCCCGAAGCAGTTGTCTGGGGGATGAAGGCGCTGGGGCTTCCCATCCACGACAACTGGTGGCAGACCGAGACGGGCGGGATCATGATCGCCAACTACGTGGCCGAGCAGGTCCGGCCGGGGTCGATGGGCCGGCCGCTCCCCGGCGTGGAGGCAACCATCCTCCGCCGTTCGGAGCAGGGCACCATCCCGCTCAACCCCGACGGCACCGCCCAGGAGGAAACCATTCCCCTCACCGAGGGGGAACTCGCCCTCCGTCCGGGCTGGCCTTCGATGTTCCGGGGCTACTTGGGCATGGAGGAGAGATATCAGAAGTCGTTCACGGGAGGCTGGTACCGCACCGGCGACCTGGCTGAACGCGACACTGATGGCTACTTCTGGTTTGTCGGTCGGGGCGACGACGTGATCAAGTCCTCCGGTCACCTGATCGGTCCCTTCGAAGTGGAGTCGGCCCTCATGGAACACCCGGCCGTTGCCGAGGCCGGAGTGATCGGCAAGCCTGACGAGGTGGCAGGCGAAGTCGTCAAGGCATTCGTCTCGCTAAATCCCGGATATGAGTGGTCGGAGCATTTGGAGAAGGACCTGCTCGGGTGGAGCCGGACCCGCCTCGGGGCCGCCGTGGCCCCCCGCGAGATCGCCCTTGAGCAGCAGTTGCCGCACACCCGCTCAGGCAAGATCATGCGGCGCTTGCTCAAAGCCTGGGAGCTGGGGCTCCCCACCGGGGACCTTTCGACTTTGGAAGGAGACGAGTCGTAATGACCGATCCCGAGCACGGGCGTCATCTGTTGCGGGAGATGCTGCGCATCCGCCGCTTCGAGGAGAAATGCGCCCAGCTCTATCAGGCTGAGAAGATTCGCGGATTTCTCCACTTGTACATCGGGGAGGAGGCCGTTGCGGTCGGAGTGATGGAGGCACTCACTCCGGAGGATGCGGTCGTGGCCACCTATCGCGAGCACGGTCATGCCCTCGCCCGGGGGATGGACCCGGGGCGGATCATGGCCGAGATGTACGGCAAGGTCGAAGGTTGCAGTCGGGGCCGGGGAGGCTCGATGCATCTGTTCGATGCCGGAATTCGTTTCTATGGCGGCAATGCCATCGTCGGAGGCGGGCTCCCGCTCGGGGTCGGTCTGGGCCTCGCCGACCATCTGCAGGGTCGCGACCGGGTAACCGCGGTTTTCTTTGGCGAGGGAGCGGTGGCCGAGGGCGAATTCCACGAGTCGATGAATCTGGCCGCGCTGTGGCGTTTGCCGGTCCTCTTCTGCTGTGAGAACAACCTTTATGCCATGGGGACGGCGCTCAACCGCTCAGAGTCCCAGAACCGCCTGACCCTCAAAGCCGCCAGCTACGAGATGCCGGCCTGGGAGGTGGACGGCATGGACGTACTCGCGGTAGAAGAGGCCGCCCGCATGGCCGTGGAGTCGGTGCGGGGAGGGGGTGGGCCTCACTTTCTGGAGTTGCGCACCTATCGCTTCCGGGCCCATTCGATGTTCGATCCTGAGTTGTACCGCGGCAAGGACGAAATTGAGCAATGGAAACTTCGCGACCCGATTGAATCTTGGCGCTCCATTCTGTCGGAGCAGGGGCTGCTCTCCGACGACGAATGGAACCAGATGGAAGAAGAGGTGAGGGCTGAGGTGCAGTCGGCGGTCGACTTTGCCGAGGCCGGCACCTGGGAGCCCGTGGATCAACTGACCCGCTTCGTGTATTCGGAGGCGTAGCTCCAATGACGATTCTGCAAACCGAGCGCAAGACGATCACCTATCGGGACGCGGTCCGTGAGGCGATCCGCGCAGCCATGGAGGCTGACGACCGGGTCTTCCTCATGGGCGAAGATGTGGGTCGATATGGCGGCTGCTACGCCGTTTCCAAAGGACTCTTGGAGGAGTTCGGGCCCGAACGGGTCCGCGACACGCCGCTGTCGGAGGCGGCGTTCGTGGGGGCGGGGATCGGCGCCGCCCTCGGCGGGATGCGGCCCATCGTCGAGGTGATGACCGTCAACTTCTCGTTGCTGGCCCTTGACCAGATCGTCAACACTGCCGCGCTCTTTCTCCATATGTCTGGTGGCCAGTTCAACGTGCCGTTAGTGATCCGAATGGCGACCGGAGCGGGCCGGCAGGTCGCCGCCCAGCACTCTCACTCCCTGGAGGGATGGTATGCGCACATTCCCGGGATCAAGGTGCTCACTCCGGCCACAATCGAAGACGCCAGGTGGATGCTGGGGGCCGCGCTGGCCGACCCCGATCCGGTAATCATCTTCGAGCACGCTGCCTTGTACAACACCCAGGGCGAATTGCCCCCACAGGGTGATTCGCCGTTCGACATTGCTACCGCCCGCGTCCGTCGGCCAGGATCGGACCTCAGCCTCATCACCTACGGCGGAGGCTTACCCAAGGCCCTGGCCGCCGCCGAAGAGTTGTCGCTCGACGGAATTGCCGCCGAGGTGCTCGACTTGCGCGTGCTGCGACCCCTGGATACCAAGGCGATGCTGGCCACCGTGCGGTCGACCCATCGAGCCGTAGTGATCGACGAGGGTTGGAAAACGGCGGGGATCTCTGCGGAGATCAGCGCCCGCATCGCCGAGGAGGCGCTGTGGGAGTTGGATGCGCCTCTGGTGCGGGTGTGCACAGAGGAGGTTCCGATTCCCTACTCCCGGCATCTGGAGGAGGCGGCGCTTCCCCAGGTCCCGAAGATCGTGGCGGCCGCCCATCGCGTGATGGGGCGATGACCGAGTTCCTGCTGCCCTCGCTCGGGGCCGATATGGACGAAGCGAAGTTGGTGCGGTGGCTGGTGAAGCCGGGTGACTCGGTCCGCAAGGGCCAGATCATCGCCGAGGTCGAGACCGACAAAGCGGTCCTCGAGGTGGAGTGCTGGGACGAAGGGGTGATCGAGGAACTGGTTCTCGCGCCAGGACCGGCCCGGCTCCGGGTGGGAACGGTATTGGCCCGCATCCGTCCTGCGGCTGGCGAAGAGCGGCCACTGCCACCGCCGGTGGCCCCGGTCGTCACCGCTGCGGCCGCGGTCACTCCACCCGAAGTGCCCGAGCCCCCACCCCCGATCAGACACCTGGCCCACGAGCTCGGGGTCGAGCTGTCCGGGCTGCGGGGAACCGGGCCGGGGGGCGCTGTCACCCGCGATGATGTTCGCAAGGCAGCGCGTCCGAAGCCGGCACCCGGGGAGAGGGTCAAGGCTTCGCCACATGCTCGCCGCCTTGCCGGGGAACTGGGTGTGGACCTGACCGGAGTGGTGCCGACCGGACCGGGGGAGATGATCACGGCCGAAGACGTGCGAATGACAGCCCAGAGTGTGGGGGCAGTCCTCGAAGCGGGCACACCATCCGTGCCTTCAGGGGATCGAGCGGGGGAGGCCGACGAGGAACCCGCGCAGGAAGCCGAGGCCAGCGGGAAAGTCGAAGCTGGTGGGAAGGTCGAAGCAATGCGGCGGGCCATCGCCCGGTCCATGGCGCACTCCAAACGGGAGATCCCCCACTATTACCTGGCTACCCGTATCGATCTCGGAAAGGCCATGCGCTGGCTGGAGGAATACAACGGCCAACGATCAGTCACCGCACGCATCCTCCCCGCTGCCCTGCTGCTGAAGGCCACCGCCCTGGCGGTCCGGGAAACTCCTGACCTGAATGGCCATTGGATCGATGATCAATTCCGCCCCAGCGAATCCGTGCACCTGGGCGTCGCCATATCGCTCAGGGAGGGCGGGCTGGTGGCGCCGGCCATCCACGACGCCGACCAACTCGATCTGGATGAGATGATGACCCGGCTTCGTGACCTCGTGAACCGGGCTCGTTCGTGGAGACTGCGAAGCTCGGAGATGTCCGACCCCACCATCACCGTCACCAACCTGGGCGATCGTGGAGTCGAAACCGCCTTCCCGATCATCGTCCCCCCGCAGGTGGCGATGGTCGGTTTCGGCAAGGTGGTGGCAACGCCGGTGGCCGTCGGAGGCATGATCGGCGTCGCTCCCATGGTCCACGCCACCCTCAGTGGTGACCACCGGGTCACCGATGGACATCGCGGGGGCCTGCTGCTCATGTCCCTCGACCGACTGCTACAGAAGCCGGAACAACTATGAACAAGGACGAAGCCAAGAACATCATCTTCGGGGTCCTGGCCGACATTGCCCCTGAGGTCGACCGGGCGAAGGTCGACCACTCGCTCGACCTGACCGAGCAACTCGACCTCGACTCCATGGACTACCTGAACTGGATGCTGGGCATCAACCAGGCGACCGGGATCGAGATCTCGCAACGGGACGTGTCGGCCTTTCTCACCATCGAGGGCGCTGCCGACTATCTGGTTCTCCACGGCACCTGAGGCCGGGCTTCTGGGCGCAACCCGCCCAAAAGGCGGTTTGGCCAGAAGGCGGTTTGGCACCTGCCCGGCGCTGGGTAGACAGAGTCAAATCCAACAATCCGGGACTGACCGTGACAACCCTTCTGATCCTCATGCTGGTGGCGATAACGATCAACCTCTGGCCGCCAGACGACCCGCCCAGCCGTTGAGCTCATACCCCGCGGCCACGACCGCGAACCGCTGTGGCTCTCGGAAGTCGTGAGACGCCGGGCAATTTGGAGGGCCGTTTGGCCCTACCGCCCGGCGCTCTGGCGCCCGACTGTGGGGGAAAGAGAGGAGCCCTATGCGGATGCAAGATTTCGCCGGGTTCAGTGCTATCGCCGTAGGTCTCGATGGATCCCGATTGTCGGAGGCGACCCTGCCGATGGTTAAGGAGCTGGCCCGCCAGTTTGATGCCCGAATTTCTTTGATCACGGTGCTCGACCCCCACGTCGGAGAGAGATTCGCCGAGTACTGCCATTCAGAGGGCGTCACCCTCGATCACGCTGTTCGCGCTTATCAGGAGCGCCTCATCCAGGACTTGCGAGACGATGGCCTGCTGGTGGCGGGGCACGTGGTCGAGCTGCGTGGCCTCTCCACTCCCGACACCATCCGCGAGGTAGCCGAACATGTTCATGCCTCGCTGCTGGTGGTCGGCGCCCACGGGCGGCCCGGCCTTGGGCATATCGGGCTGGGGAGCACGGCCGAAGCGTTGACGAGCAGCGGACATCTACCGGTGCTGGTGGTTCGTCCGAGCAGGGCCGAGGCCTACGCAGAGATCTGATGCCAGCGCTTGCCGGGCTGGCTAAAGGATGGCCTTTCGGCTGACCCTGACCGGCGTCGGGGCGATGGCTTCGTCTCGGTTCGCCCCCGCCGGGTTACTGATCGAACTGGATCGCACCCGCGTGATGATCGACGGAGGATCGAGCAGCCCCCCCGGCCGGCTGGCCGCCTGGTTGGTGACTGACATTCGTTGCGAACTGATGCCGCAGATCAGACGATTAGCCCGCCAAGCTGGCCTGAAGCCGGAGGTAGCCTATTTCCACCACGGTGGACTCGAACTCGACCCCCGACGGGTAGTCCACACCAGCCACGAAACCTTCGGTTACCTGATTTCCGCCGAGGGCCGGCGGATTGTGTGGGCGCCGGAGTTCTATCAGTTCCCCGACTGGGCGACTGGTTGTGATCTCATGTTTGCCGATGGTGCCGGTTGGGACCGACCAATC
>DATHSX010000060.1:0-7865 GCA_035463935.1 Acidimicrobiia bacterium
CAGTCCGGCCACCACTGAGGACTTACCGGCGCCCGAGGGACCTGAGATCACAAATAGCCGGCCCGGGAGGGGCACGCCGCCCGGCGTCACGTGATCAGCCAGCCAGATCGAGCAGTGCTGCCCGCTGACGATCCCCTAATCCCCGCAACCGCCGTTTGGGAGCGACTCCCAGCGTCTCCATCAGCCTCTTGGCCTTGATCTTGCCCATACCGGGCAGCGACTCCAGGACCGCTTCGACCTTCAGTCCCCCCACTATTTCTTCTTGTTCCGCTCGCTCGAGTACCTCGGCCAGGGTCGTGGTGCCGGTCTTGAGCAGCTCTTTGACCTCGGCGCGCAGCCGGCGGGCCTCGCCCGCCTTCGCCAGCGCCGCCGCTCGTTGCTCCGGGCTGATCGCCGGCGGTTGTCGTGGGGTCATCTGGATCGCCTCATCTCCCCGGATGGTAACGGCCGGTTGGTCTCAGGCGGGTTTCATGGCCTCGCTGAGCGCTCTTCGGTGCTCCATCACCGCCCACACCACGATGATCATTGCCCCGGCTGTCGCCAGATTCGCCAGCCAGTGGAAACCCAGGCCCTGCTTGACCAGACCGGATAACACCGCTGCCCCAGCCCCCAGCACGCTCAGCAAGGTGTCGGTGAGTCCCTGGGCTCCCACCCTCGCCTCATCACCCACGGAGTCGACCAGCAATGCCGAACCGGCGATCAGGCCGAAGTTCCAGCCCAGCCCGAGAAGGAACAGGCCGACGAAGATGAGAACTGGTTGGTATCCCGCCACCACGGAGAGGACGATGCCGACGGCGAGGATGACGCCCCCGTCTCGGCCCGCCTGCAGGTTTCCCCGCCGATCGGCGTAGCGCCCCACCAACGGGGCCAGTCCGAACATCCCGAATACATGGGCCGCGATCACGAGGCCGGCCAGATCGGCTTGGCCGTGGTCACGCATGTGCAGCGGGGTCATGGTCATGACCGCCACCATGGCCGCCTGGCTCAGTGTCACCATCCCCAGGGCTAGCTGAGCCCGGGGTGAGGTACGCACCGCGGCGATCGCCGTCCGCATCTGGCGCCGATCGCGCCTGACGGGGTCGATGACGCCGCTCCTTTCGCCCCGCACCAACAAGGGATCGGGACGCAGACGGAGCGCCGACCATCCGGCGGCAGCGAAGAACAGGAGTCCGGAGCCGAGAATCGGGGCTACCCAGGGCCCTAGAGCCAGCGAACGGCCGGATCGCTCGAGAAAGGGTGTCAGGACCGGTCCGAGCACCCCGCCAATAGCTCCTACCCAAACGACCAGGGCAATGGCGCGAGCGCGACGATCGGGTGCGGCCAGGTCGGTGGCGGCAAAACGGGTCTGGAGGCTGGCCGCCTGTCCCCCTCCAAAGAGGACCATTCCGAGCAGAAGGAATCCGAGATTCCCAACCTGGCCGGCGAACGCGGCCAGCATCCCCCCCACCCCACCGAGCAGGTATCCCGTCCATAGCGCCGGGCGTCGGCCCTTGCGGCTGGCGCGGATGGCGAGGGGCGACGCCAGCAAGGCCGTCCCCAGGGTCCCGATCGCGGTGGGGAGGCCCGCCAGGCGATCGCTACCCAGGATGCTGGCGGACAGCAGCCCAACGGTCGCAGCCATCGACACCTGGGCCCCGGTGGCCAATGCCTGTCCCACCATGAGCGTCGAGAGGCTGCGGCGCTGCAGGTTGTCGAGGTCGGACATCAGTCAGTTCACTCCCCAGTTGTCGCCGATCAGCCCAAACACGACCTCGGCCAGGCGCACGCCGCCGGCAGTGGTGAGATGGATGCCGTCGTTCAGCCGCATGTCCACGAGGTCGCCGTCGGCGTCGGCCAGATACTCTGCGTAGCCCCCATCCGGCCCTGTGAACACCCGCCAGGTGTCCACGTAGGTGACATGTTCGAACTGCTCAGCTTCGCTCCGATAGATCTGGTTGAGCACCTCCACCTTTTGGCGAAACGACTCGGAGCGGACGATCGGCATGCCCATCCAATAGACGTCACGACGATCGGCGTCCAACTCCGCCATGAGGTCCCCGACTCTTTGCCGGTACTGGGCAACCCAGGAGTCGGTGCCGAACTCGTGCCACACGCCGTCGATCTGGATCGCCTGAGCGTCGTTGCCGCCGAAGAAGAGCACGATCACCTCGGGATCCTGGTTCTCGCGAATCTCTCGAAGGCGAACGGGCCAATCGAGGAAGTCCGGCCGGGTCAAACCGGATGAGAATTCATAGAGCACCTGCGTGACTTCGACGAGGCCGCCCTTCTCGGCGCGGTTCTCGAGCATCGGACCGAACTGGCCAACCATCGAGTCTCCGCCGATGAACATGCGCAGTGGATCCGCCGCGGTCACCTGACGCCGGATGTCAGGGGGAGCGGTCGAACTGGGCAAAGGCATACTGGTCGTGGTCGGAACCGTGGTGGTGGTAACGGCGGCAACCACGGTGGAGTTCGGCTCCCGCACCAGCACGGTGTCGATCAGGTTGTGGGGGGCGTCGAGCCCCGCGGAACGGGCAAACCAGTCGAAAGGCTCGATCACCGCTATGGCCAGATCCCGCCGCCAGCCGGCCTCCTGCCGTTCGGCGGTGCGACGAATGTCGGCGGCGTTGAGGATCAGGCCGATGACGAGCGCCACCAAGGTCACGGCTATCACCTGACCCGCCGGCATCGATCGCGTGTACCTGACCCCGTCCATATCAGAACTGGAAGTAGATGAACGGGGCGACACCCTCGGGGCCGAGGGCATCGAGGATCAGAAGGAAGCCTCCCAGCGCCCCAGCCATTGCCAGGGGGCGCAGCCGGGCGAAGCCGGCCCGGACCTGGAGGCGAAGGCTCGCGGGCAGATACTGAACGCCGATACCACCTGCGATCAATGCGAGGACCGTCGGGGTCACCGCCGGGGCCGGCCCCCAGTCGCTCAGGCGGCTGAGCACGGTGGCGGCCGTGGCAACGGAGTCGGACCGGAAGAGGACCCAACCCAGACAGACGAAGTGGAAGACCAGCAAGCGCCGGAGCCCGCGGCCCGGGGCCGATGCCGAGACTTCTGTCGGGCGGCGCTCCCCCAGCCAGCGCTCCAGGGCCAAGCCGGCTCCGTGCAGACCCCCCCACAGGACGAAGGTCCAGGCAGCGCCGTGCCAGAGGCCACCCAGCACCATGGTCACGGCCAGGTTGCGATAGGTCGCGCCCCTCCCCTGGCGATTGCCGCCCAGTGGGATGTACAGGTAATCCCGCAACCATCTCGACAGGGTCATGTGCCACCTCCGCCAGAAATCCTGGATGGAGTCGGCCATGTACGGACGGTTGAAGTTCTGCGGAAATCGGAACCCCATCAGCAAGGCGCAACCGATGGCTATGTCGGTGTAGCCGGAGAAGTCCGCAAATATCTGTACGGCGTAGCCGTAGATGCCCATTAGCACCTCGAGCCCCGAGAAGTTCTGGGGCGAGGCGAACACGGGGTCGACCAGGGTGGTTGCCAGGGTGTTGGCGACGACGACCTTCTTGAAGAGGCCACCGGCAACAAGGAGAAAACCTTCGGCTCCTTGCACCCGGCGCGGATTGGGCCGGGAGTGCAGCTGCGGCAGGAACTCCGACGCCCGGACGATCGGACCGGCCAC
Organism: Acidimicrobiia bacterium; assembly: GCA_035463935.1. Lineage (GTDB taxonomy): Bacteria > Actinomycetota > Acidimicrobiia > Spongiisociales > ZC4RG35 > DATEEG01. Next base: position 3,615 of record DATHSX010000060.1, read on the forward strand.
CAGTTGGGGGAAGAAGGCTACGAAAACCATGAAGTCGAGCAGCGGAACGGTCTCCTGCCGACCCCGGTAGACGTCAATCGGATACGTCAAAGCCTGGAACGTGAAGAAGGAAATTCCCACGGGGAGCGTGATCTCGAGCAACGGCAGCGGGAGGGCGATGCCGAGTGGATTCAGCAGGTTCAGCAACGAGCTGATGAAGAAGCCGTAGTACTTGAACCAACCCAGCACGGCGAGGCTTACCACTACCCCCAGCGCCAGCAATCGTTTTCTCCGGAGCGGGTCCGAGGTCGCGTTGATTCCTTTGGCAACCGCGTGGTTGGCGATGGAGATCCCCGCCATCAGGAACGTGAAGCGCCAGTCCCAGGCGCCGTAGAAGACATAGCTGGCGGCGAGCATGAACACTTTCCAGCGCCGGGGAGTTGGGAGGAGCAACCAGTTCGCGGTAAGTACGACCACGAAGAAGATGGCGAACTGGATCGTGGGGAACAGCACGGGACGGTGATCGTATTCGCCCGTCCGGGCGCCCCGGATCGGTCCTTTCCCCATGGGCATTACCGTTCCGCCGTTCAATGAGCGCTCCACCCCGCCCCCAACCCCGGCGTCGCGTCACCACGAGAGGCTGGGTGGTCTTCCTCGGCCTTCCGTTGATGATGCTCGGCGGGGCCGTGCTGGCTCTCTCCGCCCGCCCGACCGTCACTCTGGCCGGCGTCGAAGAGGGACAGACCTACGGAGCATCGACCGTCCCCTCGCAAGTGGTGCTGGCCTTCGATCGACCGGTCAAGTCGGTCCTCGTCCACCTCAATGGAACCCAAGTCCCGGTGGATGTCTCGGGCCTGGAGGCCCGGGCCTCCCTCGGGACGTTGTCCGATGGCGGCCAGCAACTGGTAGCCGAAGTCGACCGGGGACCACTGGCACCGCCGGTACGGGTGGAAAGGTCGTTCTTTGTCGACACCGTCGCTCCCCAGTTGGAAGTGATCGAGCCACTCGGGCCGGTCCCGCCGGCGGGTCCTGTCACGGTGCGGCTCCGCTCCGATGATCTCGCGGCGGTCGTGACGGTCAATGGCGGGGTCGTCGAGCGGGACTCCGAGGGGATCTACGCGGCGGGCTTCGACTCACCCCCGGAAGATCCGTTGAGCATCTTGTTGGTTGATCCCTACGGCAACCGCGCCGAGCATTCGCTCTCGATCGACCTGGACCTTCCCGGAATCGCGGGCGGCGATCCGATTAGGGGCGTGCATGCCAGCGGCTACACCTGGGCCAGCCCCGAGCTGAAAGGCCCGATCCTGGAGATGATCGCCGATGGTCTGATCAACACCGTTGAGCTGGACCTAAAGGACGAAAACGGTGACGTGTGGTACGACACCGGGGTCGCCCTGGCTCATGAGATAGGGGCGGTAACCGAATTGTGGGATCTGCCGGCGGTAGTAGACGAGCTCCATCGTCTGGGGGTGCGGGTGATCGGACGGCTGGTGGTGTACCGCGATCCCAAGCTCGCCACCTATGCGGTGGACACGGCCCGGATGGACTGGGTGGTGCAGAACCCCGACGGCACCGCCTTCGGACAGTACGGCGGCTACACCAATCCTTTCAACCGCGACGTGTGGGAATACAACATGGCGATCGCCGAGGAGGCGGCGCGACTCGGAGTCGATGACATCCTTTATGACTATGTCCGCCGCCCCGATCAGTTCCTCGAGCTGATGCGCTTTCCGGGCCAGGGTGAAGAAAGCCCCGAGGATGTGATCGTCGCCTTCCTGGAAGAGAGCCGGGACAGGGTCCATGCCGCGGGCGCCCGGCTGGGAGCGTGTGTATTCGGCATCGCGGCGACCCGTCCGGACGAGATCGCCCAGGACATCCCCCGCATGGCCGCTCACGTGGACTACATCGCTCCGATGGTCTATCCCTCACATTGGGGACCGGGCGAATACGGGGTCGCCAACCCCAACGCCCAACCCTACGACATCGCCTATCGCTCCCTGGTCGATTTCCAGGACCAGGTCAAAGGCTCGGGCGCCACCGTGCTGGCCTGGCTTCAGGATTTCTCGCTGGGGGTCGAGTACGGCCCGAACGAGGTGAGAGATCAGATCCGGGCCGCGGCCGACGCCGGAGTCCGCGAATTCCTGCTGTGGGACGCGGCCACGACCTACACCCGGGCAGCGCTCGAGCCCTGATCCCCGGCCGCCGCCAGCTCTTCGATAATCGCCCGCGCCGCTGCCACCGGATCCTTCGCCCGGGTAATGGGCCTCCCCACCACGATTAAATCGGCTCCCCGCCTCACCGCTTCGGCCGGAGTGGCGACCCGGGCCTGATCGTCCCGATCGGCGCCGGCCGGGCGGATGCCGGGAGTCACTTTCAAGAGCCGGGGAGCCACCTGTCCGACGTCTCCCAGTTCGCGGACAGCACACACCACGCCTTCCGCACCGGCGGCAGCGGCCAGACGGGCCAGCCGGGCGGTCTGCTTGCCAGGGGTGCCTCCGACGCCCACCGTCGCCAGTTCCGACGGCTCCATGCTGGTGAGAACGGTGACTCCCAGAACGCCGGCTTCGCGTCCCCCAGCACCTTCCCGGAGTCCCGATACGGCCGCCTCGATCATCTTGAGGCCCCCGGCGGCGTGGACGGTGACCCACCTGGCCCCGAGCCGACCGAGGTGACGAGCGGCCCGCTCCACGGTCCGGGGAATGTCATGGAGTTTGGCGTCGGCAAAGACCGGGACACCCAACTGACGGATGGCCGCCACCGTTGCCGGGCCCGGGCCCAGGAGCAATTCCAGCCCCACTTTGAAGCCGCCGACGTGGGACGCCAACGGCTTGGCGGCCCGCACTGCCTCCTCGGCGCTGGCGAAGTCGAGGGCCACCAGGAGCGGGTTCATCGCACTGCGGCCCCGATGAGCTGGAACGGGTCGATGCCCGCTCGCCGGCACCAGGTGGCGAGCTCATCGAGGATCCTCCGGCCAGCCCGGGGGTCGGCGAAGTGGACCGTGCCGAGGGCGACTGCGGCGGCGCCGGCCATCAGATATTCGACGACGTCGCTTCCCCGAACGACGCCGCCACATCCGATTATCGGCAATTCCGGCAACGCCCGATGCACCTCGACGACGCAACGGAGCGCAATCGGCTTCAGCGGCGGACCGGAGTATCCCCCGATGGTCGCCGAGAGCTTGGGGCGGCGTTGGTGGATGTCGATGGCCGCACCCCAGATGGTGTTGGTCAACACCACCCAGTCGGCCCCCGCCTCGGCGCAAGCGGCGGCCACGGGCACAGGATCGGAGACGTTGGGAGAGAGTTTGGCGCCGATGGGAATCCGGACAACCGATCGCACGGCCGCCACGGCCTGGGCGGAATCGTTGGGATCCAGGGCAATCAGGTGGCCGTCCAGATTGGGACACGAGAGGTTGATTTCGACCGCCGCCACCCCCGCGGCCTCCAATTCCGCGGCCACTCGGGCGAATTCGTCGGGGACGTGACCGACGGCCGAACCCCAGACCGGCACCTCGAGGTCGGCGAGGTGCGGTGCCACTTCTTGCACCCACCGATCGATTCCGGGGTTCTGGATGCCGATGCCGTTGAGCATTCCATCGCCGGCCGGGGCCAGGCGGGGCGGAGGTTTGCCGGCCCACGGCTCGAGACTGACGCTCTTGGCCACCGCGGCGCCGTAGGCGGAGAGATCGGCTACCTCCGCGATCTCGACCACCGACCCCACCGTTCCCGAAGCAGCCACCAGCGGAGACCGGAGGGTCAGACCTCCCAGCCGGGTGCTCAGGTCCATGTTGGGGGTTTGGCTGGCGCCGCCCGCCTTCCCTGGTCAGCCTGTCCGTGCCACTCCTGCAGGCTGCGCGGCCGGCGGAGGGCAACGGGTCCCGAACGCAGGCTGCGGGCCACGGCCAAAGCGCCGGCGATGGTGGTCACGCAGGGAACATCGAATCGGCGTGCGGTGTGGCGGATCAGGCGGCCATCCCACCGGGCCCTGCCCCCGCGCGGGGTGTTGATGACCAGGTTGACCTCCCCCGCCTCGATCCGATGGCGGGTGTCGTCGGGTCCCTCTCCCACCTTGTTTACGACCTCGGCTGCGATGGCGTGATGGGAAAGGAATCGCGCGGTGCCCCGGGTCGCGATGAGCTTGAATCCGAGCATGGTGAAGGCCTGGGCCACTGCCAGGCCCATGGGCTTGTCACGGTCGGCCAGCGAGAGAAAGACCGTCCCCCGGTTGGGAAGCACATGGCCCGCCGCCAACAAGGCTTTGGCATAGGCCACG
>DATHSX010000061.1:0-15554 GCA_035463935.1 Acidimicrobiia bacterium
GGCCTCTGCCAGCCCGCAATCGATGAGGGCCTGGGCGGGATCGGCGCCCCCGAAGCGGACCCGCTCGAAGGCCGCCGCGGCGGCGATCTGCTCGGCGGTGAGCGAGGTGCCGAAGCCGGGCATGTTGCCCACTCCGCCTACGGGCTTGTTGAGGTCGCCATAGGTAGTCCGGCCTTCGGCCTGGAAGCCCATGGTGCCCTTGCTCACCCACTCGACGTGATCCAGGCAGCTGGAGAAGGTGGCCACCACTGTGGCGAATGGCGGACCGGCCCCGCCCTGGCCTTGGGCCCCGTGGCACCCGGCACAGTTGGCCGCCGGGACCACCTGGCCGGTGTATACCTGCTCCCCCAAGGCCGCATAGTCGACTCCCCCGCCGGGCCCACCCCGGCCCTCGAATGGGGACCCATCGCAGTTGAGAAGGCCACCGCTCACCCGGTCCACCGCCAACTCGGTTCCTTCGCCGCACTCGTTGGAGGTTGCCCCGGCGAGTTGGAGCACCCCGAACATGGCCACGAAGAGAAACGCCGCCGCCAGCCACCGGGGTAGACCCGCCGCCGTTCGTTCCTTGAGACCCGATGTTGGGACCGTCACGACCACCGGGTACCGCAGTGCCTCGCGGGCCGAGACCTCGCTGGGGATTGGTGCCCCGGTAGGTCGGGAGCCGAGCGGCGGCTCACCTATCCCAGGGGGCGGAGGGGAGGGGAGCGGTTCCGCAACAACCGGAGGCGCGCCAGCGGCTGGCGTCGGCTCGACGGCCGCCGGTGACGTTGCGGCCGGTGACCCAGCGGCCGGTGACCCTGCGGCCGGTGACCCTGGGGCCGCCGGTGACCCTGCGGCCGCCGATGACGTTGCGGCGGGTGAGGTTGCGGCCGGTGACCCTGCGGGTGGGGCCGTCCCCCCCGCCCAGGCGGCCAAAACCTGTTCGACCGTTGAGCCCGTGGCCTTGGCCCGGGCCTCGGCGGAGCGTTGGACCAGGGCTTCTGGTACGCCCATGGCGGCGGCGGCAGCCGACAGGTCGCTCACTTCGACTCGCGGAGGTAGGCGATCAGATTCGTCAAGTCCTGGTCGGTGAGCCCGACCGTGGGAGGGTGGTTGCCCTCACCCGCGAGCAGCCGCGCAATCGCCTGGGTGTCTTCGATGCGGCTGCCGATGGCGGCCAGATCGGGGCCGATGCGCCGGTATCCGATGATCTGGTTGGTGTCGTCCAGGGTGACGGGTCCCAGCCCGATGTCGCTGACGACGTTGCGGATGAGCTGGGTATGGCAGGCACCGCATCCCTGCTGGGAGTAGACCGTGCGGCCCGCCAAAGCCTGGGTGGAGAAGGCCCGATTCGAGGTACGGACTTCGTCCCCGGCTTGGGGGAGGGAGGGGACCAGGAACGCCAGCATCACCGACAGAATGAGCAGGCCGGTGCTCCCGGCCAGGAGCACCCCAAGCCCTTCTCGCCGGCCGACCAGCACCGGGGGGACCCGGGGAGCGACTTCCTCCACCGGTCCCGCCGCCGGGGGGGTGGTCGCATCAGCCGCGGGTACCTCCACCGGTGGGGAGGCCGGCGGAAGTGGCTCGGCGGGGCTGGGCGGGGCGGAAGGGGGCGGGGTGGACGCCGGTGGTGTCGAGGCGGGCGCCGGCGCCGCCGGTGCCGTCCCTCCTCCCGCCCAGGCCGCCAGCACCTCGTCGACCGTAGAGCCGGTGGCTTTGGCGCGAGCCTCGGCCGAGCGCTTCACCAGCGCCTCGGGCACGCCCATGGCGGCCGCGGCGCCGGCCAGATCACTCATCGCGCACCAGGATTTCCTGCACGGTGGCGCGACCGGAAGTGAGCGATCGATAGATCGAGGTCGACACCCCCAGGTGAGCCATCGCTCCCCACAGGGCGAAGATCAGCGCCACTCCGACCAGCACCCGCGCCAGCCCCGCAGTCCCCTGCCATCCCTCTCCGAAGTTCTCGATCAGCCCGGTGTAGGCGGCCCCCGACCATCCGAACCCGGAGGCCATCCCCGCCAGGATGAGGAAGAGGGCCGTTCCCCCGGTGGTGATCGTCACCCGCCGGACGAGCCCTCCGGCCGCCGAGTCCGAGGAGATCATGCGCCCCACCAGGTTGGGGATGGCCTGCCAGGCGAAAGCGGCGAACAGGAGGACGATGCCGCCTAGGACCAGGAGGTGAAAGACCCCCTCCCAGAAGGCCGTGAATCCGACCAGGACCCCCGCCGATCGGAATCCGGCGATGGCCGCAGCCACGGTGGCGAGCACCGCTAGTCCGGCGCCGGCCAGGGCTGCGGCCAGGATCGGTCGGTGCCTCAGCCGGGACCACTCGGGCCCGACGGTCATCGCCAGGTTGGTCGCATTGGCGATGGTCGCCACCGGCAGCGCCAACCCGAGCACCGCTGAGATCCCCGTTAGCCACTCGGGACCGGGGCCGGCCACCAATTGCCCCGGCCCCGACCAGACCGCCCCGAAAAGGAGCGACCAGAGTCCGACGCGGGCGAGTTGGCGGCTGGCCAGAGGCTGATCCGAGGCTTTGGGCACGACGTAGTAGGCGAGCCCGGTTGCCACGCCGAGGCCCCAGACGTGGAGCAGCCCGGCCGTCGACACCAAATCGCCCAGGTGCGACGCCACCGACTGCAGGCCGGGAACGTTGCCGATCAGATATGTCACCGGCAACCAGGTGGCCCCGGCCACCACGAACCACAGGGTGGGGTACACCACCCCCTCCCGCCGCTGCCCCAGCGAGGCCAGTGCCACCACCCCGGGGATGCCGAGTATGGCGAGAACCGGAATGTCCCACCACCAGGGGAGCGAGAAAGGCTCGCGGCCGTCACCGAAGCCGAGCGCAACCAGGACCACACCGCCGATGACCACTCCCGCGGCGCCGAGCAGACCGAGGTTGGCCAGACCCTCGGCTCGCAGCGGGGCGCCGGTGAGGCGGGGAAGGACGTAGAAGATGCCCGCGCTCAAACCGAGAACGAGCCATCCCAGGAGCAGGACGATCAACGACATGGGCCGCAGGAGGCCGTAGGACATGGGAAGCAGACGGGGAAAACGCATCGCCGCCAGGGCCGCCAACCACAGGACTGCGCCTAGCCCGAGGAACGCCGTCGAGGCGAACAGGTAGCGGGTGGCGGCGCTGTCCGGCTTCGCCCCAGCCAGCGAGAGCAGGCCCCGGGTTCGACCTTCGGGTGCGGGATCGGCTGGGAGGTCAGATGTGGAGGTCGTTGCCACCGTTTGCTTCACTATCGCTGGGCATTGATCCGCCGGGAGCATAGAGGGCGACAGCCCTCCCCCTACTCCTCGGTGCGGTTCGTCGCCCCCTGTGCAGTGTGGTAGAAACTGCTCGATGGATCGTGTTACCGAGCTGAGCAAGAGCCAGCGGGCTCGGCTGGGCTGGTCAATGCTTGCGGCCGGCGCCCTGTTGCTGATCGTGGCGGTCTGGTGGATCCATTACTCGAGCTTTTCCCGGACGACGGTGGTCGATGGCGTCGAGGTGCCGGTCGTGGTCGACTACTTCAATTGGGTTCCTCGTGGCTGGTTCTGGAAGAGCCTCGGGTATCTGGCCGCGTTCGCCTCCTCCCAATTGATGCTGGGCGGGGCGCTGCTGGCGCTGGTGGTGGGTGAGAAGATGACCTGGGCACGGGCCGCGTTCACCGCCTGGCTGGTGTGGATCGAGTTCGTTCTGCTGTTCGGGATCGTCCCCTCGGAGTGGCTCAACCTGAGCCAGACCGACCTCGACTGGTCGCCACAGCGGATCGCTGTGACCCTTCCCTCCTGGCTGGTGCTCGGCAATGACGTTTCGATTAGCTTCGCCGCGCTCAAAGACATCATTTCCGGTGGCTACCACGTGACGATGTTGGCGGCCGCCGGGCTCTTCGCCTATAAGGTGCAGCAGCTTGGCAAGCCCCGCAAGGTGGCCGAGAAGCCGGTCTCGATTTCGCCCTACGGCCGGCCTCTGGTGCGAGGTGGTGACTGATGCCCCGGGGCGTCGTCGACGAGACCCCCCCTATCCGCGACGACTATCAGCTGGCGCTGGTCGAGGCCGACTACTTCAAGGACAAGCTTCGCCCCAAGCAGTTCTTGCACATCGACCAGTCCGAGTGCATTCTCTGCGAGGGTTGTGTCGACATCTGCCCCTGGAAGTGCATCCACTATCTATCCCTCGATGCCATCGACGAGGCAGTGAACGTAGATCATCCCGCCGACGATCGGACCAATTTTGGGTTCTTCATTGTTGACGAGGACGAGTGCACCCGTTGTGCCCTTTGTATAGACAGATGTCCCACCGGGGTGATCTCCCTGGGTAAGTTCGAGGGTTCGCTGGCCGCCCAAGCCGAGCAGCTGGGTCTCAATCGTCGACCCTGGGAGTTCGACACCGGCCAGCGCGACTTCAAGAACGGGTACGCCTACGGGATGCGTTGGTAGGAGGAGCGGATTGACAGGCCGAGCGCCATGAGCGTGAGAGACAGGGTCAGGGAGGGGGTCAGATCTGTCAACGAGCGCCTGCGCGGCTCGCAGGTGATGGAGTCGATTCTGCGTCCCGGGTCCCCCTTCAAGAAGGGTTATGCGGATAGCCCCCGCAACCGGTCGTACGTGATCATGAACAATGTCCTCTATCACCTCCATCCGGTGAAGGTGAAGCGGCACGGCGTGAAGCTCTCCTATACGTTGTGCCTGGGTGGTCTCTCCTTCTTCCTCTTCATCCTGTTGACCATCACGGGCATCTTCCTGATGTTCTATTACACGCCCACGGCCGAGCTGGCCTACAGCGACACCGCCGCCCTCTCCACTTCGGTCGCCTTCGGTTCGCTGGTTCGCAACATGCACCGCTGGGGTGCGCACTTCATGGTGCTGTCGGTGTTCTTGCACATGAGCCGGGTCTTTTATCACGGGGCCTACAAGCCACCCCGCGAGTTCAACTGGGTCGTGGGAGTGATCCTGCTGCTGTTGACCCTGCTCCTTTCGTTCTCCGGGTACCTCCTCCCCTGGGACCAGCTGGCCCTCTGGGCCGTCACGGTCGGCACCAACATGGCTGGATTCGTCCCCGTCATGGGCGATCAAGTCAAGTTCCTACTCCTCGCCGGAGTCGAGGTCTCAGCCTCCACGCTGCTGCGGTTCTACGTCCTTCATGTCCTCTTCTTCCCGTTCGTCATCGTCATCTTCATGGCCGTCCATTTCTGGCGGGTACGCAAGGATGGCGGGATCTCAGGACCGCTATGAGGAAGACTTGAACAATGGCTGAAATCCCCGAAAGCCTGCTGAGACGGTCGGCGGAGGCCAAGGCCAAGGCGCTGGGCCTGCCGGTTGAGCAGGTGCTCGCCGAGATGAAGGGCGAGGCGCCTCCGGCTAAGGCGCCGGCGACCGCACCCCCGGAGTCCCAAGCCGCGGGCCCGCCGGCGGAGCCAGAGCCGCCTCCACCAGCGCCGGAGACAACCACTCCGGCGGAGGAACCAGGCCAGCCGCGGTCGGCGGAGTCGGAGGGCGGAAGTCGGGAGCCGCCGGCAGAGCAGCCTTCCAGGCCGGAAGGGCGGGAGGCGGAGCCGGTTCCATCGGAGCCCCTGGGCGTCGCCGTCGAACCGGCGCCGGCAGCCGCAGTTGCGACTGCCCTCGTTGAACCGGAAGCCCGCATAGCGCCGGAGGTTCCTCCCGCCGCGGCGCCACCCAATGGCGGCGGGAATGGCAAGAAGGCCGCCGTGGTCACCCCCCGCCCGCTAGCCCCGGTGGCGGGAGCACCGGAGGGAGTCCGGACCCAGCGTCTTCTCACGGTGGTCAAGGCCCGGGCGATCCAACAGGTCAAAGCCGAGCCGACGGACAAGGTCAACACCTGGCCCCATCTGATGCTCGAGGAGTTTGCGGCACTGCTGGCCGTGACCGGGGTCCTGCTGATCCTCTCCGTGATCCTGCAGGCGCCCTTGCTCGATCCGGCCAACTTCAACGCCACCCCCAACCCGTCCAAGGCACCCTGGTACTTCCTGGGACTTCAGGAACTGCTGTCTTACTTCGATCCCCAGATTGCGGGGGTCACGGTGCCGACGGTGGTAGGGCTGATCGGGTTCATGATGATTCCCTACGTCGACCGGAATCCGTCGACCAAACCCTCCGATCGACGGTTCGCGATCATGCTCTACACGTTGTTCATGGCCGGGGCCGCCACCCTCACGATGTTCGGCGTGCTCTTCCGGGGTCTCGGCTTCAACTTCTCCTACCCGTGGAGGGACGGAGTGTTCTTCGACGACATCCGGGACTGGGTGTTCTTCGAGTGAGCGCCCAGACCCTGCTACTGGTGGGCGTCGCCGTGGTCGCTTTGCTCGGTGCCCTGGGGGCCTTCGCGATCGCCTGGCGGCGCTCCACCGGCTCCACCAGTTGGAGATCGGCGGTGAGCCGGGAGACGCTCCGGGCCGACCGCTCCGGACTCGCACAACGGGTGCCGGACGTGACCGGGGAGGAGATTCCGGCCGGGCCGCCCGCCGAAGCTCCCGAAATCGCCGCCTCCGCTCCGGCGGCGGAGGCGGGGGAGGCAGAACCGGTCGGGGTGATCGTGGCTCACGAACAACGGGTGGTGGAGGTTTCACCGGAGGAGGCCGGGGTGAGCCGGCGGCAGTTCTTCAATCGGGCCATCAGTGCAACCTTCGGGTCCTTTCTCGCCGTGCTCGGGATCGAACTGCTCGCGTTCATGTGGCCCAAACTGAAAGGTGGGTTCGGCGCCAGCGTTGACGCAGGGTCGGTGCCTGATCTCTTGATAGCCACCCGCACCGCCGACGGCGGCGTGATACCGGCGTTTATCCCCGAGGCCCGGGCCTATGTCGTGCCGGTCGACGAGGGCAACCTGTCGAGTCAGTTCGCCGGCAAGAACGTGGCCGCCGGCGGCCTGATGGCGCTCTACCAGCGGTGCGTCCATCTGGGCTGCCGGGTGCCCTGGTGCGCCACCGCCCAGGGTTTCGAATGTCCCTGCCACGGGTCCAAATACGACTACCTCGGTGAATACTTCGGCGGGCCTGCTCCCCGCAACCTCGATCGCTTCGTGGTAGAGGTCATCGGCGATCGGTTCGTCATCCACACCGGGGACATAATCCAGACCCCGAGAGCGCCCACACGGTCGGTGGCATACCCGCAAGGTCCGTCCTGCATTGGTGCGGTGGCGGCCCACTGATGAGTTCGAGCCTGGTCATAACCCTGGCCGTCGTCGGCGGCATCGCCTGGCTCGCCTTTCTGGGGGTCTCGGCGCTACGGACCCGGGGCCGGGAGGAGATCCCTCCCAACCTCGCCCCGGGTCGGACCGACGAGGAGTTGGAGACCCGGCGCCTTGAGCGGTTCCAGCAGGCGGCCGTGCTCTTCTCCGGCTTTCTGGCGGTGGGGCTTCCGCTTTATTTCCTCGGGGAGACCCAGCGCCAGGAGGGATTCGTCGAACAGTTTGCCGATGAGTCGGTCAGGCGCGGTGAAGCCCTGGTGACCAGCTTCGCCTGCTTCACGTGCCATGGGGCGGGGGGAGCGGGGGGCGGGGCCCCGTACATCGAAAAACGCACGGGCGTGACAGTCAACTGGGAGGCCCCCTCCCTGAACGACGTCCTCTACCGCTACAGCCCCGAGGAGGTCAACTTCTGGATTACCTACGGGCGCCCCAACACTCCGATGCCGGCGTGGGGGGTGGCGGGCGGCGGTGCCATGAACGAGGCTCAGGTGGCCGACATCGTCAATTACCTGGGGACGATTCAGATCCCCCAGGACGAGGCCCTGGCCAAGATCCAGGCTGCGGTCAATGGGCAGCAGAGCCGGCTCGAGGGTGCCGACGCCGCCATCGAAACGGTGATCATCACCCAGTCGCAGCTGGTCGCCGACATCCGGCGCGCTCCCGAACTGGCCGGTGCGGCCGAAGGCCTTGCCGCTCAGATGCGGGCCGCCTTGGACGGAGCCGCGGTGGGAATCGACACGGATGGCGATGGCCTGTCCGACGTGGCCGAGACCACCATCAGCGATCTCACGGGCCAATTCGCGGCCCTCTGGGCGCTACCTGGCGTGGTGCCCATCACCTTCGACCCGGCGAATGCCCAGTCGAGCGGCACCGCCGACGGAGAGGCCGCCGCCGACGCGCTGGCCACCGTGCAGGGTCTCGCCCAGCAGTTTCCGATCCTGGCCGTGCAGGCGCAGGCCATTGCGGAGGCCATGGCCGCGCAGCCCAGCGCCGAGGACCCCGACCAAGACGGGGACGGTCTGACCGATTCGGCCGAGACCGGGATCAGCACCGCCCTCGGCCTGGCCATGAACGCGATCAGGCCAGCCAATGTCGCGGTGATAGACCTCGACCCCACCAATCCGGCGACGAGTGGAGAAGCCGACCTGGCGGCCGCCACTACCGCAGTCTCCGGCAACGAGACCGCGGCCCTGCAGCTGGGGGTGACCCGCGACAACCAAGAGAAGCTGTTGACCGCGGCAGAAGCCGGACTGCGGGCGCTCGAACAGGCGCAAGCGGATCGGAAATGGGTAATCGACCTCCAGGGAGTCGCTGATATCGCCTTCGGTGGCAACCTCGAGGAGGCCTCGCGGGCAGTGGGCCTGTTCAACGGCTATTGCGCCCGTTGCCATACTTCGGGTTGGTCAGCGGGGGTGCCGTTCACCCAGGAGGCGGGCTCGGGCGGTTTCGGCCCGGCCCTGTGGGATGGCCGCCCCAACGTGCAGTTCCTCACCCACGAGGATCTGGTGGCGTTCATCACCCAGGGATCGGTCGCCCAGGCGCCCTACGGCGTCAACGGGATCGGATCAGGCCGGATGCCGGCTTTCGGTCAGGTTCTGTCGGCGGCAGACCTCGACCTGATTGCCACCTACCTTCGTTCCGGCAACCTCACCGGGGAGGAGTAGCGATGCGGGAATTCTTCCGGGAACTGCTGTCGGCCAACCTGTTCGTGACCGGGATCATCCTTACCCTGGCCGCCATCGCCATCTTCTACGGCAGCATCTATCTGCTGCTCTACACCAACACGGGAAGGAAGCTCGGGTTCCTGCTGGTCGGCGCCGGGATATTCGGATGGATGACGATCTCTTCGATGCTCTTCGTCATCTACGCCCCGCGGGGGCCCCGCCCGGCCGATATCGAGGGCCTCAACGCTTATGAGGTAAGGATCATCCCCATTACCTATCTGGTGGTCTCGGCGGCCCTGTTCGTCGGGTTCCTGGTGGCGCTGAAGCAGTATGAGGACTTGCAGGAGGGAACCTCGTAGCCGGTCCGGCCCACACTTTCGAATCACCGGCCGCACCGCCTTGATCTGATGCGCGAGATTCCCCGGGCGACGGTGGCTCGCCTCGCACGCTACCTGCAGGGCCTCAGTGACTTTGGCCGGCCCACGGTCTCTTCCGAGGCCCTGGCGGCCGCGGTCGGCGTCAACGCCGCCCAGGTCAGAAGGGATCTGTCCTATCTGGGCCATCAGGGGGTGCGGGGGGTCGGATATGACACCGAACGCCTTCGTCAGGCGATCATCCGCGAATTGGGCCTGCTGGAAACCGTGGGGGTGGCCATCATCGGCGCCGGTCATCTGGGTCAGGCTCTGGCCGGCTACGGTGGATTCCTCGATCGGGGCTTCGCGGTAGCCGGCCTCTACGACATCGATCCCAAGAAGGTCGGGCGGTCGGTGCATGGCCTTTCGATCCGCCATCTCGACGTGCTGGAACAGGATGCGAGCGCCGGCCTTTTCGCCATCGCCATCATCGCCACCCCCGCCGACGCCGCCCCCGACGTCCTGACCAGGCTGGCGGCCGCCGGGGTCCGCTCGATCCTCAACTTCGCGCCGGCGGTCCTCCGGCCCCCTTCCTCGGTGGAGGTCCGCAACGTCGATCTCTCCACTGAGCTTCAGATCCTCAGCTTCTATCGAGCCCACCGGGTCCAGTAGACGCGGGGCGGCCGGTAACCTCCGGCCCTAATGGCGAGTGGCCCGGTCGTCGTCGTCGGGGGTGGTCCGGCCGGTTCGGCTGCGGCCTACTGGCTCGCCCGCGACGGTCACGAGGTGATCCTTGTCGAGAAGAAGGAGTATCCCCGTGACAAGACCTGCGGCGATGGGCTCACTCCCCGAGCCATTTACTGGCTCGATCGGATGGGGTTCGATTTCGGCGTATCCGAGTTCCATCGGATCACCGGTCTGCGTTCCTATGCCGGCGACCACCTCTGCCTGGAGATGCCGTGGCCCGATCACTCCCGCTACCCCAACTGGGGCGGGGTGATCAGACGGCGCGACCTCGACGGTCAGGTGGCGGCCTTGGCCCGTAAGCAAGGCGCCGAGCTGCTCGAAAAGACCGAGGCCCTCCCGGTCATCGACGGCGGGCGGCTGGTGGCGGTGGACCTCGTGCATCACGCCGACCGGAGGAGGGTCGCCCCGTCGTGCACGGTCATCGCCGACGGCTCGCTCAACCGCTTCGGCCGCGAGCTGGGTTCGGTCCGTCGCAAGGACTACCCGATGGGTCTGGCGGCGCGAGGCTATTACGCCTCACCTCGTTCGACCGATCCCTTTCTCGAGAGCCAGCTCGATCTGCGTGATGAAACCGGCGCCACCATGCCCGGCTACGGATGGGTGTTCCCGCTGGGCGATGGCACCGTCAATGTGGGGGTTGGTCTGCTGTCCACCTTCAAGCGGTGGAAACACGTCAACACCACCCGGATGATGGCCGATTATGCCCGCACCGCCCCCTCCTACTGGGGACTGTCGGACGAGTCCAAGCTGACCGAGCCGGTCGGCGGCAAGCTGACGATGAGCTTCTCCAAAGCACCGCTGGTGGGGAGCAACTGGCTGACGATCGGAGACGCCGCCGGTGCGATCAACCCCTGGAACGGCGAGGGGATCAGCTACGCCTACGAGACCGGGGCGCTCGCCGCCCGCTTCGTAGGTGAAGCGGTCGGGTCCGGAGAGCCCGCACGATTGCAGGGATACCTCCGTTACCTGGAGGAGGAGTTCGGGCTCTACTACAAGATGGCCCGGATCTTCGTGAAGTTGATCGGTAACCCGGCGGTGATGCGTTCGCTCGCCCACGTCGGGTTGCGCAACCGGCCCTTGATGGAATGGACGCTCAAGGTGATGTCAAACCTGCTCGATCAAGACGAGAAGAGCACCGGGGAACGCGCCTACAACATTCTGGCCGCGATGGTCAAACCCCTCCCGGTCCCCTGACCAGCCCGCCCGGCGGCTGCGGGCCGGTCCCCGAGTTTCTCGCTCCTCCGGGCGTTCCCTAATCTCTGCTTCAGGCATGCAGCTTGCTGACTATCTGCCGATCGCGGTGATGTTCGTCCTTGGCCTAGGCTTTGTGGGGATATCGCTCCTCGCCTCGCGACTGTTGTCCCC
Source organism: Acidimicrobiia bacterium (assembly GCA_035463935.1). GTDB lineage: Bacteria > Actinomycetota > Acidimicrobiia > Spongiisociales > ZC4RG35 > DATEEG01. Next base: position 11,304 of record DATHSX010000061.1, read on the forward strand.
CCGTAACCCGACCCCCGAAAAGCTGGCGCCGTATGAATGTGGCATCGTCCCCGAGGTGGAGCCGGTGCAGCGGTTCCCAGTCAAGTTCTACCTGGTAGCCATGCTCTTCGTGATCTTCGACGTCGAGATCATCTTCCTCTTCGCCTGGGCAGTTCGTTTCCCTCAACTCGGCTGGTATGGGATCGCCGCCGTGGGGCTCTTCTCGTTCTTCGTGCTCGAGACCCTGGCCTATGTGTGGAAACGGGGCGCCCTCGATTGGAACGTCAAGCAACGGGCCCGGTACCTGGTCGGCGAAGAGGACCAGGCTGCCTGATGGCCCGGCGTTCCGCTCCCTCCAACATTCTCATGACGACCATCGACAAGGCCGCTCGATGGGCCCAGACTCGCTCGATGTTCCCGGCGACTTTCGGGCTGGCTTGTTGCGCGATCGAGATGATGGCGACCGGTGCCCCGCACAATGATCTGGCGCGCTTCGGCATGGAGGTCTTCCGCGCCTCGCCCCGGCAGGCCGACCTGATGATCGTGGCCGGAAGGGTCAGCCAGAAGATGGCTCCGGTGCTGCGCCAGGTCTACGACCAGATGCCGGACCCCAAATGGGTGATCTCGATGGGCGCCTGCGCCTCCACCGGTGGCATGTTCAACAACTATGCCCTGGTGCAAGGGGTCGACCAGGTGGTGCCCGTCGACATCTACGTCCCCGGCTGCCCCCCGGGGCCGCAGAGCCTGATGCACGGGATCCTCACCCTGCACAACAACATCATGGCCGGGAAAGCCTGATGTCCGAACCCGGAAGGCTACGGCGGAGGTGACCGAAGGCATCCCGCCAGAGGCCGCGGTAGCCGAGGAGGAGACCCGGCTCTTGCCAGCCGACTCGACTCTGCGGTCGCTATTGGAGCGTTTCGAATCAGCCCACTGGTCGATATCGCACGGCCAGGACGTGGTGACCGTGCCGCAGGGGGATCTGGTGGCCTTTGCGGAGGCGGCTCGACAAGGCGGCTTCGAGATGCTGGCCGACGTTACGGCGGTCGACTGGCTCGGACACCGTCAGCCCCGGTTCGAGGTCGTGGTCAACCTGCTGTCCATGCAGCACCGGCGCCGCCTGCGGATACGAGTCGAGGTTCCCGAGGAGGCCCCCACCGTGCCCTCGCTGGTGGGCGTGTGGCCGGGGGCCAACTATCCCGAGCGGGAGTGTTACGACATGTTCGGCATCGTCTTTGCGGGCCACCCCGACCTGACGCGCATCCTGATGCCCGACGACTGGGTCGGCCATCCACTTCGCAAGGACTTCGGGACGGGAGGGGTTCCCGTGCAGTTCAAGGCCTCGCACAAGGTCAGTTGATGACTGACCAGAAGACCGCCGCGGAGGGCCCGGCCCGCCAAGACGTGGACCTCTGGATATCAGGCACCGAGGAGCCCGACTGGACGCCGTCTGCCACTGACGAGGGCGCCCAGGAGATGCGCCAGGAGGAGACCGACTTCCGGCTCAAAGAACAGCTCGGCACTGTTGTCGGGGACGATTACACCTTCGACGAAGAGATCTCGGATGACGAGCGGATGATCGTCAACATGGGTCCGCAACATCCCTCCACCCACGGGGTGCTCCGGCTCCAGATCGAACTGGAGGGGGAGATCATTCGCCGCACCAAGCCGGTGATCGGATACCTGCATACCGGCATGGAGAAGACCGGGGAAGGGCTCACCTTCATGCAGGGTCCCACCAACGTGACCCGCATGGACTACCTGGCCCCCCTCCACAACGAGCTGTGCTTCTCGCTGGCGGTGGAGCGCTTGCTCGACATCGAGGTCCCCCCACGGGCCGAGGCGATTCGGATCCTGATGACCGAGCTCAATCGCATCTCCTCGCATCTGGTGGCGATGGCCACCAACGGAATGGACATCGGGGCCCTGTCGATCATGACCTACGGGTTCCGGGAGCGGGAACAGATCCTGGACTTCTTCGAGAAGACCACCGGGCTCCGGATGAACCACAACTACATCCGACCGGGCGGGGTCGCCGCCGACCTGCCCCCGGGCTGGCGGGCCGACGTCGCCGACATCTGCGAGACCATTCCGGCCCGGTTGAAGGACTACGACGACATGCTGAAGGAAAACCCGATATGGACCGGGCGCACCAGAGGGATCGGCGTGATCACCGCCGAGGAGTGTTTGGCCTACAGCATCACCGGTCCGACGTTGCGCGCCGCGGGGGTGGATTGGGACCTTCGCAAGGCCTTGCCCTACTCGGGCATCGATCGCTTCGAATTCGACGTGCCCCTGGGAGAACGGGGCGACGTTTACGATCGCTACCGGGTGCGGATCGACGAGATGCTCCAATCGGTCCGCATCGTCCGGCAGGTCGCTGAGGCGATGCCGAAGGGAGACTTCCGTAGCGATGACCGCAAGGTGACCCCCCCGCCCCGCCAGCGGATCGACGAATCCATGGAGGCCCTGATCCATCACTTCAAGATCTTTACGGAGGGAATCCGGGTGCCGGCGGGAGAGACCTATGTCGCGGTCGAGTCTCCTCGCGGGGAATTGGGCTGCTACCTCGTGTCCGTGGGTGAGGGCAACCCCTGGCGGGTCCATACCCGGGCGCCCTCCTTCTACAACCTGCAGGCGCTGCCGATGATGATGGCCGACTCGCTCGTGGCCGACACCGTCGCCACGATCGCATCCCTCGACCCGGTGATGGGAGACGTCGATCGCTAGCGGAAACCGCGCTGGCGGTGTGAAGAGTCATCGGGCGACGGCATCGCGTACGCTGAGGGGATGACTCCCGCCGATGTCCAATCCTGGCTTGACCGATATGTCCAAGCATGGCAAAGCTATGACCGCGCCGAGATCATGGCGCTGTTCGCCGACGGTGCCCTCTACTCGTATCACCCGTGGGACGACCCGCTGCGCGGGCCGGCGGCGATAGCCGACGACTGGCTCTCCGACCGGGACGAACCGGGAACCTGGGAAGCGAACTATCGGCCGCTCTTGATCGAAGGCAACAAAGCCGTCACCACCGGCACCACCAGCTATTCCAACGGCCGGGTGTACTCAAATCTATGGGAGGTCGACTTCGACGAGAGCGGTCGCTGTACCCGGTTCGTGGAATGGTTCATGCGCCATCCGGGCGGTGGCTAGGCCTGGTCTCTGGAGACTTCGGCTGCCTTCCGTCGCCGCGACTTCCACCACTCGAGACCGATCGGGATCACGGAGAGCAGGACGATGACGGCGACAATCGGAAGCAGATACGCGTCGATGTCGGGGATCAGTCCGCCCAGCAGATAACCCAGCATCGTCACACCGACCGCCCACAACAGGCCGCCGATCAGGTTGAAGGTGACGAACGTGCGGTACCGCATGGTGCCCACGCCGGCGAGGATCGGGGCGAAGGTGCGAACGATCGGCACGAAACGGGCCAGGATGATCGTTTTGGGGCCGTGTCGCTCGAAGAATCCCTGGGCTCGCTCAACGTACTCCTGCTTGAAGAACCTCGAGTCGGGCCGGCGGAACAACGATGGGCCCAGCCTCTGTCCGAACGCATAGCCCACCTGGTCGCCTGCCACTGCCGCCACAAAGCAGCCCGTGAGGATCAGGGGCAGGTTCAGGGTTCCCTGGGCGGCGAACAATCCGGCTGTGAACAGCAGGGAGTCGCCCGGCAGGAAGAAGCCCACGAGCAGACCCGATTCGGCGAAGACGATCACGAATAGGCCGATTGTCCCGAAAGTGACGAGCAGGTCTCGGGGGTCGAGAAACACGCCAGCAGGCTATCGGCAGCTCACCCCAACCTCTGCACCGTGATTTCCCGGCCGAACCTTCGCCTCCCTATCCTCGCCGGCTGATGAGTGACTGGCCGGAGACAACCCAGGAGCGAGCCCGCCAGATCCTGGTCCGCTACCCGAACCGGCGCTCGGCAGTGATGCCCCTGCTCTACCTGGCCATGGCCGAGGACGGCTATCTCACCGAGGAGGGTATGGCGAAGGTGGCGGAATGGACGGGGATCACTGCCGCCCAGGTTCTGGCCGTCGCCTCGTTCTACACGATGTACAAGCGGGAACCCGCCGGCATATACCTGATCTCGTGTTGCACCTCGATTGCCTGCATGCTGCTGGGCGCCGACGAGGTGATCCATGCTGTCGAAGACGAAGCCGGGGTGCCGCACGGCGAAACCGACCTGGAAGGCTTGCTCGCCGTCGAGCATGCCGAGTGCCTGGGAGCGTGCGGGGGAGCCCCCGCCGTCCAGGTCAACTACGAGTTGAT
>DATHSX010000062.1:0-5554 GCA_035463935.1 Acidimicrobiia bacterium
GGCGTGGGTCATCCCTATGGCGATGGCCGGCGAGACCATCACGCAGGGTGATGGCTGGCCAACTCATTTCCCGGCGCTGACCGGCCCGCTCATCGCCGCCTTCGTGGTCACCGCCTGGCGAGTGGGCCGCCCGGGGATCGCCGACCTCACCCGGAGGATGGTGGCCTGGCGGGCCGGGTGGCGGCCGTGGCTTGCTGCCCTGAGCCCTGCGCTGTTCCTGGCCGGAGGGCTGTTGGCCATGGTCATCGCCGGCGAAGATCTCCCGGCCTGGAACGACTTCGGTCTCTTCAGCGGCCTACCGGCCATCGGGGTGCTCGGGGTCTTCCTTCTGATCACGGTGGTCAACGGATACGGCGAAGAGACCGGATGGCGGGGCTACGCCCTTCCCCACCTGCAACGCCGATTCCACCCTCTGGGCGCCACCCTGATACTCGCCGCCCTCTGGGCACTCTGGCACGTCCCCTACTTCTTCGTGCTGGCGAGCTACCAGGGTCTCGGTCCGGCGCAGATCGTGCCGTTCATCCTCGGCATCGGGCTGGGGGCGGTGGTGCTGACCTGGATCTACAACCGGAGCGGCGGAAGCATCCTCCTGCCCGTCGTCTGGCACGGGATCTACAACCTGGTCGGAGGCACCGCCGCCGCCACGGGAGTCATCGGCGCCGTCGTCACGACGCTGGTGATGGTGCACGGCGGCGTTCTGATCTACCTCGAGCTGAGGGCGCGCCGGCGGGGGGAGGCATCGATACTCGCTCCGGCGGGGAGCCACTCTCCCGGCTGACCGAACTAGCTGCCGATTATGGGAGGGACCAGCGAACCGTCCGCGGCGAACACCGGGTCGGGCCCTGCATAGACGCCGGCAGTTGCGGGAAATAGGGCCTTGGCGATCTTGAACTTATGGATGTCGGCGGTGCCGTCGGTGTGGGAGAAGATGGTGGAATCCCGCAGGTACTTCTCGATGCCCGACTCCAACATCACCCCTGCACCACCATGAAGCTCCATCGCCGCCCGGGCAACGTCAAAGACGGCTTGTGAGCAGTGCAGCTTGGCCATCAGGGCCAGGGCCTGCACGTCGTCCGCACCGGTGTCGATCGCCCGAGCGGCCCGGTAAACGAGCGACCGGCAAGTTTCGATCGTGGTCGCCATCTCCGCCACCCGGGCAGCGACGATCTGGTGTTTGATGATCACCTTGCCACCCTGGACGTGGGCCTGGACATAGCGAGCGGTGTCCTCGAACGCAGCCTGCATCAGACCGAGGGCACGGGCGGCGTTGAGGACGCGGCCCTGGAGGAGGTAGACGCCGGCCCGGCGAAGCGCAACGTTCTCGACCAGAAGGTGATCTTCCGGCACCACGCAGTCCTCCAACACCAGTTCGGCATTGATCACCATCCGATGGCCCACCTTCTCGTTGATCTGCCCCACCGAGAAACCGGGCGTCTCGCGCAGCACCAGAAAGCTGCTCACCCCATCCCTGATCCCGGCGGTCGGATCAGTGTTGGCGTAGACGATGAAAGCCGTCGCCGTCCCGCCGTTGGAGACGTAGTGCTTGACCCCGTTGATCGACCATCCTTCCGCCACCCGCCTGGCCCGGGTCTGCAGGCTCGCTTCCGGAGCGTCGTACGGGAGCACCCGGTCCGACGCTCCCCGGGGTTCAGTGAGGCAGTTCGCCCATAAGAAGCCGGGGTCGTCGGCAAACCTTTGGAAGATCCGCTCAGCCAGCGCGGGCGCGGCGTGACGGGCGAACTCGGCGGCCACCTTCCAGTTCTGCACGATGGTGGTCGTAAAGCCCACATCTCCACGCCCCAGCTCCTCGACCATCAAGGCCTGAGTCAGCGTGTCGAGGGGCACCCCGCCCCGCTCTTCGGGCAGGCCCAGCGTCCGCAGGCCGATCCGATCGGCCTTGGCGAGCAACTCCCGCGGCCAGCGTTCCATCGGCGGGGCATTCCACTCCCGGTCCCGGTTGGCTCTCATCCAGGGCACGATCTCGTCGTCGACGAAATCGCGGCAGAGTCGCCGGAAGGACAACTGCTCCTCGCTCAGCCCCTCGTCACGGGACAGCACCTGCCCTCCTTGTTCGAAGGCCGGCGACTCTAGCCGTATGGGGTGAGCTCTCCCTGGGGAGCGCCTTCCGGGCGAACTGGCTCCGAGATAACGGTGGAGGCGGTCCCCGGATGGCGATTTAGCCGCGCTTTAGGCCGGCCATCTACCATTGCGAGGTTGACGGGCCTGTTGGCCCCGAACCCGGGCAAACCCAGGAGGATTCAATACATGCGCAAGGTAACGGTCGCGGTCGCGCTCTTGGTGACCCTCATGTCGACCCTCGCCCTGCCGTCGGCGGCACAGACCACATCCGGCTTGACTATCGCCACCCCCTACCCGGGGCTCACCGTGGAACCGGGGGACACGGCTGGCTTCGATCTCGCCATCACCTCAACGAGCACCACCTCGGTTGGCCTCTCGGTGGATGGACTCCCTGAGGGCTGGACCGCCACCTTCCGGGGTGGCGGCTTCGTCGTCAATCGGGTCACCGCGGGACCCGATGAGGCGCCCGACCTTACGCTCGACGTGATCGTGCCCACCGGGACCGCCGACGGTACCTACCCGTTGACGGTGCAGGCGGACAGCGGGGCGGGCTCTTTGGACCTGCCGCTTGAGGTCGTGGTTCAGGGTGGCGCCGGAGGCGTTGTCACCCTGACTCCCGACTTCGCCGGTCTGCGCGGCTCGACTACGGACACATTCACCTTCAACGTCGAGGTCAAAAACGACACCCCCGCCGAAATTCAACTCGAACTGGCCGCCGAAGGCCCGATCGGATGGACCGTCGACGCCCGTCCCCAGAGCCAGTCGCAGGCCTCGACCATCACCATCGATGCCGGGGCCACCGGGCGCATCACGGTGACGGCCGAGCCCCCGGCTTCAGCGGCGGCCGGCGTCTACGATTTGCGAGTGACCGCCCGGGGTGGGGGAGTCGACGCCGAGGCGCCCCTGCAGGTGCAGATCACCGGCAGCTTCGACATGCAGATGACCACCCCCGATCAGCGGCTCAACGCCGATGTGACTGCGGGCCAGGCCGCACAGTTCCCGGTGGTGGTCCTCAATACCGGATCGGCCGACCTGGTCAACGTCAGTCTCTCCGCTACTCCCCCTTCGGGGTGGGAGGTGACTTTCGACACCGAGACCATCGCCACTATCGCAGCCGGGGACTTCGCCACGGTCAACGCCACCATCACCCCCTCCGCCGAGGCCATCGCCGGCGACTATCAGATCAGCTTCCGGGCCAGCTCTGATGACGCCAACGCCAACATGGAGGTGCGCAGCACCGTCAGCCCTTCGGCCTTCGGCGGCTTCGTCGGGATCGGCCTGATCGTGCTCACCCTGGCTGCCCTCGCCTGGGTATTCCGTCGTTTCGGCCGCCGATGACCATGGCTGCTCCCACCATCCTCACCCGCCGGCTCACCAAGCGGTATGGGGAGACGACGGTGGTCGACGGGCTCGATCTGCGTTTGGGGGCGGGGGAGGTGTTTGGCTTGCTCGGCCCCAACGGGGCCGGCAAGACCACAACCATTCTCATGCTGCTGGGCCTGGTCGAACCGACCTCCGGTGAGATCGAGGTCCTCGGGCTCGACCCGGCCCGTCACCCGCTGGCTGTGAAGAGCAGGGTCGGCTATTTGCCCGACGCCGTCGGCTTCTACGACGGGATGACCGGTCGGGAGAACCTGCGGTTCACCGCCGCGCTGAACCAGATCGAACGCCGGGAGGCGGAGGAGCGCATTGCCCGCTTGCTGGAAGAGGTGGGACTCGCCGCCGCCGCCGATCAGGCCGCCGGTACCTATTCGCGGGGGATGCGCCAACGCCTGGGCATCGCCGATGCCCTGGTTAAGGATCCCGCCATCCTCATCCTCGACGAGCCCACCACCGCCATCGACCCTGAAGGGGTTGCGGAGATGCTGGGGCTCATCAGGAGCCTCGCCGACGACCGGGGCGTCACGATCCTTCTCTCCAGTCACCTTCTCCATCAGGTGCAGACGGTGTGCGATCGCGTGGCGATCTTCGTCAGAGGCAAGGTCGTGGTCCAGGGCGCCCCCCACGACCTGGCCTCCGAGAGCAAGGGTCCCGAGCAAGTGGAGGTACAGGTGGGCGCCGACGAGGGGGCGGTGCGTGCCGCGGTGGCGGGCGAGAAGTTTCTCCGCAGCCTCCGCCCGGGCCGGATCCCCCGCAGCTATCTAATCGAGATCGACCGCGGCAGCACCAACCAATTGGTTTCCCGGTTGGTGGGGGCCGGGTTGCCGCTCACCAGCGTGCGCAGGATCTCCGAGGACCTGGACGAGGTCTATCGACGCTACTTCCATGCCGAGGAGGTGAAGACCGGTGCCTGATACCGCCCTCGGTGCCGAGCCGACCCGCCCCCACATCCAGCAGGGACTGGGACGAGGCTGGCGGGTGGTGGCCCGCAAGGAGTTCGCCGACCACCTGCTCTCGGCCCGCTTCCTGGTGCTGATTGGCCTGCTCGGGGTGGCGGCCGCCGCAGCCGTGTTTGCCGCCTCCAGCGGGATCAGGGCGGTGGCCTCCGACACCGCGGGCATACCCGCCCTGTTTCTCAAGCTCTTCACGGTCACCGATGATCCGGTCCCGTTCCCCCTCGTGGTCTTCATCGGCTTTCTGGGCCCTCTCCTCGGGATCATGTTCGGGTTCGATGCGATTAGCGGCGAACGCTCCCAGGGCACCCTGCCGCGGCTCCTCGCGCAACCGATCCACCGCGACGAGGTCATCCTCGGTAAGTTCGTCGGCGGTCTGGCGGTGGTCGGCTTGATGCTGACTGCCCTGACCCTATTTGTGTCCGGCATCGGCATCTTCCGGCTCGGGCTGATTCCGGCGCCCACCGAGATCGGCCGGCTACTGGTGTGGCTGATCGTCGCCATCATCTATGTCGGGTTCTGGCAGGCCCTGGCCACCCTGACCTCGGTGACGGTCCGCCGGGCCGCCACCTCGGCGCTGATCTCGGTGGGGCTCTGGTTGGTGCTGGCCCTGTTCGGAAGCTTCATATTCCAGGCGTTCGCCAACGTGCTCGCTCCCGCCGACGACCAGGCAGCGGGGCTACGAGCCGAACTGCTGCTGTCCCGGATCTCGCCGATCACCCTGTTCTCGGAGACGTCGACGGTTCTCCTCGATCCCACCCAACGCACCGTCGACCTGGTCACCATCGAGCAGGCCGACCGGGCCATCTTGTCCAACCTCACTCTGACCCAGAGCCTGTCGGTCGTATGGCCTCAGGTGGTGGGTCTGGTGGCCCTGACCGCCGCCCTCTTTGCCGTCGCCTACGTGTCCTTCATGCGCCAGGAGGTCCGGGCCTAGCCGTCTTTGACCGCCGGCCGTCAGGCCTGGCCTACGTGTCCTTCATGCGCCAGGAGGTCCGGGCCTAGCCATCTTTGACCGCCGGCCGTCAGCCCTGGCCTACGTGTCCTTCATGCGCCGGGAGGTCCGGAGCCATCTTGACTTGCCAGCCGTCAGCCGCGCCTACGTGTCCCTCATGCGCCAGGAGGTCCGGGTCCAGCCATCT
>DATHSX010000063.1:0-3611 GCA_035463935.1 Acidimicrobiia bacterium
AAGCCGAGGAATGAGCGAACCCCCTTTTCCCAACATGCTGGCGTGGGCCAGGCCGGATTCCTAGAGGCAATCTCGGTCGAGCTTGGCCCGGGGAGGACCCGCGACCCAGGGTTGATTTCGTCGTCTAACGACGAAATCAACCCACAGAAATCGGAAGCGCTCGGGCCCCCGAGCTAGCTACGGCGTGGAGAGCGGCTGGCCGGCGAGGAACGCTGCCACCGCGGCGGTGGCGGCGGGCTCGACGGGGACCACATAGGAGACTCCACCCTCGTTCGAAATCTCCACCGGGAGGCTGACCGAGTCGGTTGCGGCGGCCGCCCTCATTGCCCACCCAGTGCGAGCGAGGCGGAAAACGTTGGTCGTCGAGTCGGCCGTGACATACGAGCCGACTGCGCTGATCAACAAGGGGCTGCGGAGGAGACCCGAAAGCGAGGACGCCTCAGCCATGATCTTCAAGAGCACTTCGCGCTGGCGGCGGGTGCGGGCGATGTCGCCACTGCCCTCCGCCACCCACTGACCGTCGCGCAACTCCTCGTAGCTACGCGAGCGGGCATAGGCGAGAGCGGTGGCCCCGTCGACCGTCCGGATGCCGGCCTCCACCGCCAGCCCCGATTTGAGGTCGCGGGCCGGGTAGGGGAATTCGAGCTCGATCCCGCCGAGGGCGTCGACGATGGCGGCGAACCCGCCAAACTCGACCTCGAGGTAGTGGTTGGCCCTGATGCCGGTGGCGATGGCGACGGCCTCAACCAGCAGGTCGGGCCCGCCCCAGGCGTAGGCGGCGTTGACCTTGGCGGTGCCGTGACCCGGTACCTCCACTTTGAGGTCGCGGGGTATGGACAAAATCTGGCGGCGACCGCCGGCCACCTGGGCGAGGATGATGACGTCGGCCCGGGCTCCGGGGAAGTCCCCGAAGTTGCCACCCAGGTCCTCGGGCAGGTTCTCGCGGTTGTCGCTGCCCACGATCAGATACACGCCCTCCCCCGGGGCGAGGGCCGCCAGGTTCCCGGCGTCGGTCATGCGCGACTCGGTCCAAAGCGCCAGGCCCAACAGGGTGGCGGTGATCACGACCAGCACGAGCAGGATGCGAATGAACCAGCGTTGACCGCGGCTGAACCGGCGGCGGCGGACCGGGGACGGGGACGGGGGCGGGGACGGGGGGGCGGAGTCGGGCTGCACCATGCGTTAGCCCGGTCACGGTAACCGGGGTAACTACCCTCGCCACCGGTGGCTGCCGATGGGGACCGGATTCAACTTGCCCTGAGCGAGGTGGTCGGGGCGGGCCACGTCCTGACCGACCTGCAGGTGATCGCGGGGTATGTGACCGATTGGACCGGCCGCTGGCAGGGGACGACAACCGCGGTGGTTCGTCCGGGCAGCCCGGCAGAGGTGGCCGGCGTCGTGAAGGTGTGCCGCGAGGCCGGCATCCCCCTCGTGCCTCAGGGCGGCAACACCGGGTTGGTCGGCGGCTCGGTTCCGCACCACGGCGAGGTGGTGTTGTCGCTGCGCCGCCTCGACGAGTTGGGGCCGGTCGATTATCGGTCCCGGCAGGTCACGGCGGGGGCGGGAACGACGATCGGGGCCTTGCAGGATCATGCGGCCCGGGCGGGCCTGGCGTACGGAGTGGACCTGGCCTCGCGGGGTTCGGCCACGGTGGGGGGCACCATCGCCACCAACGCCGGTGGGCTCGGGGTCGTGGCGCACGGCGACACCCGCCGCCAGATTGTCGGCCTCCAGGCGGTCCTCCCCGACGGGACCCTCTTCGACCAACTCAATGGCATCGAGAAGCAGTCCATGGGACCCGATCTCTCTCATCTGCTGGTAGGCAGCGAGGGCACTCTCGGGGTCATCACCGCCGCCCGGCTGCGCCTCGTAACACCCCTCACGGCAGACCGGGCGGTCACCCTGGTGGGGGTGGATCGGCTCGCGGACGGACTCGACCTGCTGGTCCCGGGAGTGACCGCCCTGGAGTTCTTCGACCGGGCCTGCCTGCAGGCGGTGTGCGCACACCGGCAGCTGCCGCGTCCCCTGTCGCTCGACGCCGACCTCTACGTGCTGGTCGAATCGCCCGCAGTACCGGATCTGGCACCTGATGCTCCGGCGGTCGTCGACCGGCGACTATGGACGTATCGCGAGTCCATCACCGAGACCCTCAACCGGCGGGGGGTGCCCTGCAAGCTCGATGTGTCCGTCCCCGTTGCCCGTCTCGACGAGTTTCTCCAGGCGCTCACAAGTCTCGAGCTAGGCGGCGAGGTGTTCTGCTTCGGTCATCTGGCCGAAGGCAATGTCCACGTCAACGTCATCGGCGCTCCTGATCCGGAACGTCTGACTGGTGAGGTGCTCCGTCTGGTCGTGGCGCTCGGTGGCGCCGTCGCCAGTGAGCACGGCATCGGGATCGCCAAGGCGAAGTGGTGGCGTCTCTCGACCGATCCGGGGGTGTACGCCGCCAGCCGCCGGATCAAGCAAGCCCTCGACCCGTGGGGCCTGTTCAATCCGGCCGTCCTTTGGGGCCGCGCCGATGAGGCATCAGACTAAGGACTCAGAGGATGGCCTGGTATTCGCGTCGGCCGCTCGTGTACGCCACGATCATGTCCGCGTCCACGTCGCCGAGCACCGCGGCGCGATGGCTGACCCCCGCCGGGACGGCCAGGACGTCGCCCGGCTCCAGGACCACCGCATCGTTCCCGACGATGTGCTCGATGCGCCCAACAAGCAGGATCAGCACCTCGGTGCAGTTGGGGTGAGTGTGGAGCGGATTGCTTCGGCCCGCCAGGATTTGGACCCGACCCAGGGTCATGGTCTCGAGGTTCATCAGCTCCGCGTCGGCGAAGAGACTGAGTGAACCCCAATCGTGGCGGTCGCCGGCACCGGGCAGGGCCACGCCCCGACGCACCTGGATGCCGCCGTCGCTGGTGGACCAGCTCATGGCATGTTGTCTCCGCCGTTGGGCGACAGGACCTGACCGGTGTAAAAGGAAGCCTCCGGAGAGACGAGGAAGAGGATGGTGTTCACCGTGTCCTCGACGGTTCCGTAGCGTCCCATGGGGATCTTGGAGAGCTGGAGGGCCTTGAACTCCTCGGGGAGCCCGGCGACTCTCTCGGTCAAGGTCATGACGGGGGCAACGGCGTTCACGGTGATGTTGTCGCCCGCCAGTTCGAGGGCCAGCGCCCTGGTGAGGCCGATGACCCCGGCCTTGGAGGCCGAGTATGCCACTTGCTTCGCTTCCGGCCGGAGTCCGAAGTTGGAGGCCATGTTGACGATCCGCCCTCCGCCCCTTTCCCGCATGACGGGGACCACCGCCCGGCACATCAGAAAGGTGCCCTTCAGGTTGAGATCGATGAGCAGGTCCCAGATCTCATCGGAGGTATCCGCCAATGTGCTGATCCGATTGGTGCCGGCGATGTTCACCAAGATGGCGGGGCGCCCAAGATCCTGGGTGACCCGGGCCACCGCTTCGCTGACCGCCGCACTATCGGTGACGTCGAGCTGATACGGGCTCACGCCCGGGAGGGTGCCAAAGAGCGATTCGAGGCCGGTCAGGTTGACGTCGAGGGCGGCCACCGCGTGACCCTTGGCGGCCAGCGCCGTCACAGTCCCCCGGCCCAGGCCACCGG
>DATHSX010000064.1:0-13117 GCA_035463935.1 Acidimicrobiia bacterium
GGCGGGCGATGATCATGATCTCATCGTTGGCACTGCCCGGGGTCTCGTAGGAGGTCGTGTCGCGGATCTCGGAGAGGTGAGCCGCGATCTCGTCTACCGAGGGGACGATCCTGGACCCTGCAAACCACCCGGCATTGGTCCCGATGAATATGCGCCCGTAGCGGCCGCCCCCGGCCGTGAAGATCTCATGCGTGTAGGGATTGGCCTCCGAGCAGAGAAACACCACCATCGGCATCACCTGCTCGGGCGAAACCAGCTCGGCCAGCGGGCCCAATAGCTGCTCGGTCATTCGGGTGCGCGCCACTGGGGCTATCACATTGGACTGAATCCCGTTCTTGGCGCCTTCGATGGCGAGGACGTTGGAGAGCCCGACCAGACCCATCTTCGCTGCCCCGTAGTTGGCCTGGCCGAAGTTGCCAAAGATGCCCGCATTGGACGAGGTGTGAACGAACCGCCCGTAGCCGCGTTCCCGCATGATCCGAAAGGCCGGCATCGACACGTAGAAGGCGCCCTTGAGGTGAGTATCCAGCACGCCGTGAAGCTCATCGAGGGTCATGTTGGCGAAGCTGCGATCACGAAGGATGCCGGCGTTGTTGACCACCGCGTCCACCGCCCCGAAGGCCTCGACCGCGGTGGCCACGATTGCCTCACCACCCTCTGGAGTGGCTACCGAGTCGTAACTAGCCACGGCTTCACCCCCGGCGACCCGGATCTCCTCGACGACCGCGTCCGCAGCTCTGGGACCTGCCCCGCTGCCATCCACCGAAGCGCCCAGGTCGTTCACCACCACCCGGGCCCCCCGCCGCGCCAGCTCCAGCGAGTAGCTCCGGCCGAGACCGCCTCCCGCCCCGGTGACGATGGCCACGCGGCCATCAAACGAAATAGGACTCATCCGTTGGCTTGCCTTTCATGCTCGCAATCGAACTACAGGCCCAGGGACCGGGCCACAAACGTGGCCATCTGATCACGCTTGACCGGATCCGCCGGACAATACCGCGGCGGGGTCAGACTGCAGCCGGCAGTGATTCCCGCCACCCTGATCGCTTCGACCGCCGGGGAGTACCAGTCAGTTCCGGGGACGTCGTCGAACACATTTCCCGGGTCCGCGACCGGAAGGGCGAACGCCCTGGCGAGGAACACTGCCATCTCGGCCCTGGTCAGGGCCCGGTCGGGTCCGAACGTGCCGTCGACGTCGCCAGCCGCTATCCCGAGTTGGCGAAGCCTCTCCACGTAGGGGGTGTACCACTCGCCAGCGAGCACATCTGAGAAGAAGCCCGTGAACGTGGGGCTGGGTTGCTCGCCGAGAGCCGCGACCAGAAAGGCCGCCATTTCGGCCCGGGTAACCGCGCTGGCGGGGCAGTAACGATCCACCAGCGGCGGGTTGCACCCCCGCGTGATGCCGAGGGCGGCGATGCTGGCGATGCTGGCCTCGTGAAGGTTGCCATCGTCGTCCACGAAGCGCTCGGGCACGGCCGGCCCTTCGATCTGGATGGTGAAGCCGGCTGATGTTTGTTCGGTCACCGTAATCGTCATGTCCCGCACGGTGAACCGATCGCCCACGCCATGGACGTGGGCCACCGAGGCCAGGGCGGCCACGGCCGGAACCTGCGTCGTGCGCCGGTCGAGGCCGTAACACTCACCCGCCGAGGTGACCGCACAGACTTCGTCGCCCTGCTGTACTCGATAGACCTCGATTCCCTCCGCCGGTATCCCGCCGTCGTGGGCGCTGCGAAGCCTCGCCCCGATCATCTCGAAGTGGCCGGGCTCCCCGGTGGGCAGCACCACCATCTGCAATCCGGTGCTCGCACCCAGGGTGTAGTTGAGCTTGCCTCCCCGATGAAACATGACACTCTCGCCCCCGAACCAACCGGCGGCGTAGCGGTTCACGGCAATGGTCCCGATGTTGAGGAGGTCGGAATCGCCTCCGCTCATCAGGTCCATGGGGTTGTCGTACTCGTAGAGGACCCCGGCTTCGAACTCGACCAGCCCTCCGTAGGAGTGCGGCCAGAAGAGGGCGTGGCCCACCTCGTGGGCGCTGGTCCTCAGGGCAGCCGGGCTCTCGTTGAACGCCACCACCGCCCCCGCGCCGAGAACGATGAACCTGAAGTTGGCGGGGTAGGTGACCGGGCAGGGAGCGGAGACCTGGCACAGCCGCCCGCCGGTGCCGTAGCCACCCCCGTAGGCAGCATCGACGACGATCACCGCACCTTCGCTCGAGCGGGTGGCCTGGGCCGCCACGAGACCCTCGCATTCACTCTGAAAGTGAAAGGGGTCATCGGGCCACCTCGAGGCGAGCGAAGCGGTCACGGTTCCTCCCGCCACGAAGAGCGGGTGGTAGCTGCCTCCCGACATCGACTGGAAGAACGAACCGACGTTGGTGTTGAGGATTTCGGCAGCGGCCCCGGGAGCGACAGGAACCCCGCCGTCGGGCACCCGGCAGATCCATACTTCCCAGTGATCCTGGCCGGTGGAGTAGTCATCGATGTCGCCCTTGAAAGCGATCAGTCCCAGCGGATCTGACGAATAGGGATCGACCGATTGCGCCGCGGCGCCTCCGGCCGGCCCGAAGACCAACAACAAGGCCAGCCCGAGTCGCAGTAAGCGCCGCCGAGTCAAAACGGCCTAGCGGTACATCGCGTCGATGTCGTGGGCGTACTTTTCGAGTACCACCCGGCGCTTGAGCTTCAGCGAGGGCGTGATCTCCCCCCCGTCGGGCGTCCAGACATCGGGGACGATCACGAACTTCTTGACCTGCTCGACTCGGGAGACCTCCTGGTTGGCCGTGTCGAGTTCCGCCTGAAGTTCGGTCCGGACCTCCGGCTGCTGGCTGAAACTCGCCAGATCGGTGAACTTCAGCCCCTTCCTGGCAGCCCAAACTGGGGCCTCCTCCGGATCGAGGGCGATGATCATCGTCATGTACTGACGCCCATCGCCGACCATGCACGCCTGGGCCACCAAGGGGTGGTTCTTCATGGCCGTCTCCAACTTGGCCGGGGCGATGTTCTTTCCGGCCGCGTTGATGATGATCTCCTTCTTGCGGCCGACGAGGTGCAAGAACCCGTCCTCGTCGAACCGGCCGAGATCACCCGAGTGGAGCCAGCCCTCCTCATCGAAGGTCGCGGCGGTCTCTTCCGGCATCTTGTAATACCCGGCGGTGACCACCCCACCCCTCATCATGATCTCACCATCCTCTCCGAGAGCGATCTCCACTCCGGGCAGCGGCCGGCCCACGCTCCCGATGCGCTCCTCTCCCCGAAGGTTGCTCGTGGCCGGCCCGGTGGTCTCACTCATGCCATAAAGCTCGAACAGAGGCATGCCCAGGCCCCGGAAGAAGACGATGAGTTCGGGACTTATCGGCGCCGCGGCCGTGATGGCGATCTCGAGGCCGTCCATGCCGAGGCCATGTCGAACCTTGGAGAAGATCAACCTCTCGAAAAGGGCGCTCTTGAGCCGGTCGACCATACCGGGGGTCTTGCCCGCTTGCACCGCCCGAACCATTTCCTGGCCGTGGGCGACCGCCGATCGGATCAACTTCTCGCGCCTGGGATCCTCCGAGAATCGGGCCTGCAGCCGGTTGTGGAATTTCTCCCACACTCGGGGAACCGCCACGAAAAGTGTCGGGCGCGCCTTCTGCACGTACTCCAGAACCAGCCCGATGTCGGGGCAGTACCACACCTCACCCGCGAGGTACGCCCCCAGGTAATGGGTCGCCATCCGCTCGGCGATGTGAGCCAGGGGAAGATACGACACCATGCGGGGGTTGTCGGCGATCCCGGCTCCACGCCGCAAGCATTCAGCGGTCCACACGACGTTGCGATTGGTGATCATCACGCCCTTGGGCACCCCCGTGGTCCCGGAGGTGTATATGAGGGTGGCCAGTCCTTCGGGCCGGGCGGAGGCCGCGGCCCGCTCCACCAAACCCGGATCGGAAGCCAGGGCCCGCCGACCACGTTCGATCAGGTCGTCCCAGGAGAGCACCCAGTCCAGCGTGTCGTAGTTCTCGGCGCCCTCCATCAAGACCACGTGGGTCAACGCCGGAAGCTGCGGTTTGATCGCCTCCCACCTCTTCATGAAGGAAAGATCCTCGAGGACCGCAACTTTGGCCCCGCAATCGGCCGCCACGTACTGAATCTGGCTCTGGGCGAGGGTGGAGTAGATCGTGACCCCGGTGCCGCCGGCGTGGATCGCGCCCAGATCGGCGATCACGTGCTCGGGGCGGTTGCCGGCCATGATCGCAACGAAATCGGAAGGTCCCACGCCCAGCGAGATGAGCCCGGCGGCCGCCTCGTGGGCAGCCTTTCGGTACTGGGTCCACGTCAGGTGCCGCCAGGCCTCGCCTTCCTTCCAATGGATCGCCGGCTTGTCCGGATAATCGCGGGCGTTGCGGTTGAAGACATCGATCAGGGTCTTGCCCTCGACCGCCAGATCGATGGCTCCGCGCTCGGAATCGACGGCAGCAAGGCTGGCCGGCCCGAGATCTGGCGACGACTGGGTCATTGATCCTCCACGGTTCTAGCCGACTGCCTTCTCGGCTTTGAGCTTACTTAGGTCAGCCTGGCTGTATCCGAGCGAGCCCAGGATCAGCTCGGTGTCGAGGCCCGCCGGTCCGGCTGGAACAGGCATCCCCGCAGGAGTCGCCGAAAACCGGGGTGCCGGAGCAGGCTGGCGGACTCCCGCCACTTCAATGAGCGTGCTCCGGGCCAGAAGGTGCTCGTTGGCGGCCGACTCGGCCCACGAGAGCACCGGCGTCACACACGCATCCGTCCCCGCGAAGATGGCCTCCCAGTGCGAGCGGGGATAGGCCGCAAACCGCTCCTCGATGGCCCGTTGCAGGAACGGCCACCCGCTCCGGTCGTACTGCGCGGGAAGCCGATCGGCCTCCAGCTCGAGTCCGTTCAGCAACGCGGCGAAGAACTGCGGTTCCAGGGCGCCCACCGCCACAAATCCACCGTCGCCCGTCCGGTACGTGCGGTAGAAAGGAGCGCCGCCGTCGAGGAGGTTCGATTGCCTTCGGTCCGTCCACAACCCCGATGCCAACGCGCCTCGGACGATCGAAGCGAGCAGGGAAGCTCCATCCACCATGGCGGCGTCCACCACCTGGCCCTGGCCGGTGGCGCGGGCATGAGTCAGGGCCGAGAGGACCCCGACCAGGAGCAGCATGGCCCCGCCCCCGTAATCCGCCACCAGATTGAGCGGCGGGAGCGGTTGATCCACGGGGCCGATCGCCGACAGAGTCCCCGCGATGGCCAGGTAGTTGATGTCGTGTCCCGCCGTCGCCGCCAGCGGGCCGGTCTGTCCCCAGCCGGTCATCCGTCCGTAGACCAGAGCCGGGTTGCGCTCGAGGCAGGCCCGCGGGCCGAGACCGAGGCGCTCGGTCACCCCTGGTCGGAAGCCCTCCACGAGAATCTCTGCCGTTTCCACCAGCCTCAGCGCCACCTCCACTGCCGGCGCCTGTTTGAGATCGAGCGCAATGGAACGGCGCCCGCGGGCGGTCGGGTCGGCCGAGAACAGGGTGGCGACCGGCCCCGGATCGAGACGATCGATCCGGATGACGTCGGCGCCCAGATCGGCCAGGACCATACCGGCAAACGGAACCGGTCCCAGGCCCGCCAGTTCGACGACCCGGACGCCCTTTAAAGGTCCGCTCATTCGCCAGACGGTAGGCGACCCGCGCCGGCCCGAGCCGCGCCGGCCCGAGCCGCGCGGGCCCGCGTAACCACACTCCGGGGTGGCCCGCTCCGGGGTGGATGGTTTGCTCTACCCTCGAGCCGATGACTGTTGCTCGGACGGCCGAAGATTGAACAGCTGATCCGTCCCGGTCAGGATGCAGTCGGGGCCGGCATCACCGTATCTGCCCGCGGCACCGCCACGGGGACGCCCGATCGAGCCGTGATCAGCCTGGGCTCGAGCGCGGTGCGGCCCACGGTGGCCGAGGCACTCGCCGAGGTCGATGCCAGGGTCACGGCCCTCCTGGCGGCTGTCACCGCTCACGGGATCGAAGGGCCTTCCGTGCAGACCACCGAGTTCTCGATCTGGCCCGAACACGGGCCCGATGGCAGCGTACGCGGGTTCCGGGTCAGGAACACGCTCAAAGTCGAGGTGGCGGCGATCGGCCAGGCTGGTGAGGTGCTCACCGCGGCCACCACCGCCCTGGGCAACACCGCCGAGATCTATGGCCTGGCGTTCGAGGTGGCCGATGAGAGCGGCCTGGAGGAAACGGCGCGGCAACAGGCCTACCACCTGGCCCACGCCAAGGCGGTACAACTCGCCGGCCTGGCCGGAGTATCGCTGGGCCATCCGGTCGAGATCGTGGAGACCGCCGGGACGCCGATGGCCGGGGTCCGCTACCGGATGGCGGCCGCGGCAGAGGCGGCTCCGATCGAGGCGGGCAGCGCCCGGGTCGACGTGCACCTGACGGTTCGCTTCGCCCTCACCGGATGAGCCGCCAGACTGCCCACGAGTCCGTCAACCAGCGCCGGGCCGGGGTCCTCTGCCATATCACCTGCCTTCCTAGTGCTTACGGGATCGGAACCCTGGGGAGTGCGGCCCATGAGTTCGCCGCCACCCTGGCCGATGCCGGTCAGCACTTCTGGCAGATGCTGCCCGTGGGTCCCACCGGATATCACGATTCGCCATATCAGTCTCCCTCCACCTTCGCCGGAAACCCTCTTTTGATCGACCTCGAGGAACTGGTCTCCGACGGTCTGCTGCGACGACCGGAGGTCGAACCCCTCAAGGGCCTGCCGGGCAAGAGAATCGACTTCGGAGGCCTAATCCCCGCGAAAGGCCGTCTGCTGATCCTGGCGGCCCGAAGGTTTCTGCGCGGAGGGGGCGACGCCTCCTATCACGCCTTCTGTTCCACACCGTGGCTGGATCCCTATGCGATGTTCACCGCCATCAAGCAGAGTTACCACGGCCGGCCGTGGGTCGATTGGGAACGGGGGCTGGCCCTCCGCCAACCCAACGCCGTCGCCCGGGCCCAGGCCCGGCTGGCGGGCCGGGTCGAGGTCGAGAAGGCCGTCCAATACTTCTTTCATCGCCAATGGCAAACCCTGCACGACCACTGCCGGGGACTCGGGATCGCCCTGATCGGTGATCTTCCCATCTTCGTAGCGCATGACTCGGCCGATGTCTGGACCCGGCCCGACCTGTTCCATTTGGGCGATGACGGGCGGCCGACGATCGTGGCGGGAGTTCCTCCGGACTACTTCTCGGCCACGGGCCAGAGATGGGGCAACCCTCTCTACCGATGGGAGATCCACCGTCAGCAGGGCTACGGATGGTGGGGAGAGCGGCTTGACGCCGCCTTGGCCCGATTTGACATCGTGCGGATCGATCACTTCCGCGGCTTCCTAGCCTTCTGGGAGATCCCCGCGGCCTCCCCCACAGCTGTCCACGGCCGTTGGGCCGAGGGTCCGGGAATGGGGCTGTTCTCCCATCTCCGCCGCCAGAGGCCCTCGCTGGCAATAATCGCCGAGGACCTCGGAGTCATCACCGAAGACGTCACCCACCTCAGACAGGCACTTGGCTTCCCGGGAATGAGGGTCGCCCAGTTCGGCTTCGACGACGAGCCTGACACCGCCATCCATCACCCGGCCAACTATCCGCCGGATGTGGTGGCCTACACCGGCACGCATGACAACGACACCACCATCGGGTGGTTCTGGGGCGACAACCGCCGTCACGACCGTCGCCGCCTGAAGCGCAGCCGCCGCCGGCTGCTCGCTGCCACCGGCAGCCGGGGGGAGGAGATCAACTGGGACCTCATCGATCTCGTGATGAATTCGGCCGCCCAGACCACCGTCTTCCCCGTCCAGGATCTACTCGGCTTGGGGAGCGAGGCGCGGATGAATACTCCAGGACGCGAGGAGCGCAATTGGACCTGGCGGATGACCACGCCGTTGCCGATGCCGGTCGTCAAGCGGCTGAACGAGGTGACGCTGAAAGCGGGTCGGTGAGTTGGCACCCTGGGATCCGGACCGGTATCTGGGTTTCGCCGACCAGAGGAGCCGCCCCGGGGTCGACCTGATCAACCGCGTCGGCCATCCTTCCCCGGAGACCATCGTCGACCTGGGATGCGGGACCGGGCACTTGACGGTGGCGCTGGCCCGCCGCTGGCCCCAGGCCCGGGTCATCGGAGTCGATGCCTCGCCCCAGATGCTCGAACGGGCCGTCGCCCTGTTCCCGCCGCGGGATTGGCCGACGGTTGAATGGCGAGAAGAGGATCTGGCGACTTTCCAGCCTGCCTCTCCCCCGTCGATCCTGTTCAGCAACGCCACCCTCCATTGGGTCCCCGAGCACCGGAGTCTCTTCCCGCGCTTGATGGACTCGCTCGCCCCCGGAGGCGTGCTGGCTGTGCAGATGCCCGACAACTGGAACCAGCCTTCTCACCTTCTCATCGACCGGCTGATCGACGACCCCTGGTGGGCTCGGGGGCGGGTGGGAGACGATCTGTCGGCGGCTCTGGTCCGGAGCCCGCTTGCCGCACCTGGCGCCTACCGAGCCTGGCTGAGCCCGGGCGCCGGCGACGTCGACATGTGGCGGACGAGTTACTTCCACCTTCTCGGGGGGCCCGATCCGGTGTTGGGCTGGGTGAAGGGATCGGTGCTGGCGCCGGTCCTGGCCGTGCTCGAACCCGATGATGCCGGCCGCTTGGAGGCGGCCCTCGCGGCCGCCTACCGGGAGGCTTACCCGCCCGAGCCGGACGGCACCACGATCTTTCCGTTCAGCCGTCTGTTCATCGTGGCGACCAAGCTGACGGCTGGAGAGGAAAGGTGATTGCTCAGGGCCGCTCGATCGGGACTCGTACCGCGTTGCCGTACTCAGTCCAGGATCCGTCGTAGTTGCGCACCCGGTCGTAGCCAAGCAGGTGAGTGAGCACGAACCATGTATGCGATGAGCGCTCGCCGATTCGGCAATAGGCGATGACATCATCGCCGGGCCTCAGGCCTGCCTCCCCCTCATAGAGCGCATGCAACTCTGCGGCCGGTTTGAACGTGTTGTCATCGTTGGCGGCGCGCTTCCAGGGGACGCTCCTGGCTCCGGGTATGTGCCCACCCCGCAAGGCCCCTTCGTTGGGATAGTCCGGCATGTGCAGCCGCTCCCCCCGGTATTCCTCCGGTGAGCGGACATCGATAAGAGGCAGCCCGGCCTTACTATGGGGGAGCACATCGCCGAGGAAGGCGCGGATTCTGCGGTCATCGCGCGTCGGTATGGGGTATTCGACCCGGTTACGTTGCGGGGCGTCCGTAGTCAGCTGCCTCCCCTCGGCCACCCACTTGGCCCGGCCGCCGTCCAACAGCCTGGTGTCGGCATGCCCGAACAGTTCGAAGACCCACAGGGCATAGGCCGCCCACCAGTTGAAGTTGTCGCCGTAGAAGACGACGGTGGTGTCGGGACCGATCCCGTGGGTGGCCATCAACTCGGCGAACTGGCCGGCGTCGAGGTAATCGCGCACGAGAGGGTCGTTCAGATCGGCCACCCAGTCGATCTTGACCGCGCCGGGGATGTGGCCGGTGTGATACAGCAGCACATCCTCGTCCGACTCCACGACCGCGACCGAAGGATCGTCGAGGTGGGAGGCCAGCCATTCGGTGGAGACCAGCCGTTCGGGATGTGCGTACGACTGGAACTTAGGGGCGGGGTCGGCGGGGGCGGGCATGCTCTCCTCGGTCGCGGCCTATTAACACTATCACCGTAGTGCTATTTGGCTCTCTCCCCCTACAATCGCACGGGCCCGGTTGCCCACAAGCCCCAGGAGTCATCGCCGTGCCGCTGCCACCTCGTCTTGGCCAGATTGTCGAGGTCTTCCGCTCGTCGCCGAAGGATTTTCGGGTCGAGGCCCTGCTCGATTTCTCCAAAAGGCTGCCCCCGCTTCCCGCCGATTTGGCTGCGGATCGGGAGGGTCTCGAACAGGTGCACGAGTGCCAGACGCCGTTCTTCCTCTTCACCCGGCCCGAGGACGGCCGGGTGCGGTTGTTCTTCGACGCCCCTCTGGAATCACCGACTGTGCGCGGCTACGCCGGAATTCTGGCATCGGGACTGGACGGCGAGACCCCTGAGGCCATCCTCGCCGTCGATGATGACTTCTACCTGCAGATGGGCCTCGAGGAAGTCGTGACACCGCTCCGGCTCCGGGGAATGGGCGCCATCCTCGCCAGACTCAAACGGCAGGTGGCGGATTGGGCGAACGGCCCCGCCGACGCTCGCCTGTCCCCGCCAAACCCTCGCCAAATTGGGGTCTAGGCGGTTGGCAGTCTGGCGATAGCCTGTTCACTCCGAATCCAGGGGGAACAGTGCCGGAATTTCGAGGCAACATGCGTTTGGTCGCCGACCCGCAGGATGTTGTCAGCGCCGATATCGAAGTCGCCGAGGGGTGCCTGGCCTTGATAGTGAGCGACCACGAGGTGGGTGAGTGGCCCTTGCGCGAGGTCTTCGTCGAGGCGGCGCTGGATGGCTTCCACGTCCGGGTCGAAGGCGAGGAGTTTGTCTTCACAACGGCCGAAACCGCCGCCTTTGCCCGCGCCCTCGGAGTACCCGCCACTCCCCCGGCCGGACTCCGGCGCCTCAGGTCCAAGCCTCGCGCCACGGCGCCTCCCCAGGCCCCATCGCGTCCACTGGCCCCGTCGCGTCCACTGGCCCCGTCGCGTCCATTGGCCCAGTCGCCTTCACCCGCGCCGAGTGCGACCGAATCTCTCCCCCCGGCCCGGGCGTCGAGAGTCCGGCCGGGTCCCCGGACGTCGAAGTTGGCCGGACTCTGGCGATGGGTGGGAGGCGAAGAGGCTCTGGCCAGGGTGGATCTCTCCAACCCCAGGACCAGGCTCGCCGCGGCCGGACTGTTGAGCCTCCTCGTGATGAGCATCCTGGCCCGCTCGGCGACGGCAGCGGTATTGGTATCTACCGGGATCGTCGGCTTGGTGGTGGGGGGAGCAGCCGCGGTAGACCCGATCCTTGCTGCCCGCCTGCCGGCAGTGTGGCCGGCGCGCCGTCTGGTCCTCGCGGCCCTGGGGGCGGTGACCGTCGGCATGCTCCTTCTCGCCTTCTAGCCCTGCTGGCCGCACGGCGCTCTGGGTGGTTGTGGTCGAACTGCTCGTCGAGCTGGGCACCGCGGGGGCAACCCGGCCCGCCTGGCGGCTGACATCCAACCATTCTCGGCCGGAGGGCCGCACTCGGGCACTGCACCTGTTTGAGAACGGCCCCGGTGGGTACTTATGACCGTCAAGTCCCCTACGACGGAAGGAGTCACCGATGAACACCGACCAGATCCACGAGTTGCTGTACCAGGCGCTGGAGACCGAGCTGGGTGGAGTCCAGGTCTATACGACGGCCATCGACTGCGCCGCCAACGACGATCTACGGGAGGAATGGCAGGGATACCTCGACGAAACGAAGAATCACGTCACGATCGTCCAGGGCATCTTCTCCGAGCTGGGCCTCGATCCGAGCGTGGAGACACCTGGCCGCTCCATCGTGCGCATGAAGGGTGAAGCGCTCGTGAAGGCGATGAAGTCGGCGATGTCCTCGGGTGACGAGATCCTTGCCCAGCTGGTGGCAGCCGAATGCGTGGTAGATGCGGAGATCAAGGACCACGCCAACTGGGAGCTGATCGGGGAAGTGGCCGGTGAAGTCAAGGGCCGGATGGCGAAGACGCTGCAAGAGGCCTACGAGCAGGTCGAGGAGGAAGAGGACGAGCACCTGTACCATACCCAGGGGTGGGCCCGCGAGCTCTGGTTCGAGTCGCTGGGCATCACCGCTGTCCTGCCCCCGCCCGAAGAGCAGAAGAAGGTCAAGACCGCCATCGGCGCGGCCCGGGCCGAACAGGCCCGCGAGGAGATGATCAAGTCCGGGTCCGGCTCCAAGTCTCAGAAGTAGTCAATCGACCAGAAGTAGTCAATCGACCGGCAGTGGTCACGCGAGTCACGAGCCGCTCTCGATGCGGAGGAGCACGGGGTAGCCGGAGGGGTTGCCAACGAAGAGAGGCCTCATCATCTCGTTGTCCTCGTGCTCCACGATGTGACAGTGCCAGACGTACAGACCGCCTACCCCGAACTTGACCCTCACCCGGGTCACCTGGCCCGGGTAGGCGATCACCGTGTCTTTGAAGCCGGTTTCTCCCGGGACGGGCGGCCAGGCCTCGCCCACCACGACCGCCGGCTTGATGCTCATGCCCTCCTCATCAACGGCGAGTGCCTGGCGATCCATCACCTGGAACTGGATCTCGTGGATGTGAATGGGATGAGCGTCGGCGGTGAAGTTGTAGAACTCCCACACCTCGGGTCCACCGATCCCGGGATTTTCGGTGATGGCGTCCTCCCACCTCATCGATACCGGGTTGTTCAACTGGTCCATCGTCCCCAAGCGGGCCTCGATCGGTCCAAAGGGCACCGCACCGGGGTCGTCACAGGCCAGCACCACCGGAGTGACCCAGCCTTCGTCCTCCCCTTCTGGTGGCAACACTCTTACGGTTGCTGATTCCTCCTCATTGAGCGAGAGCCTGCGGACGGTGTGACCGGCGCCGAGCGGGGTAATGACAGGAAGCCTGAGATTGAGCGGGTGAGTGCTGGGGTCATCGCCGGTGGCCGGCACCACGACGAATTTCATCACCTGTCCGGTCGTCTCGGGGTCGGACGGCTCGAAATCGCGGCCCGGTACCCCGCCCCCGAAAGGTTCATCGGGGGCGAGATTGAGCAGCACGATTTCGGTTCCCTCGGGGAGACCCCCGAAGTCCACAATGACGTCAGCCCGCTCGGCTGGGCCGAGGAGGAGCGAATCAAGCTCCACCGGAGCCGGCAAGAAACCTCCGTCCGACCCAATCTGCCAAAAGGACGCATCGTTGTCGAGTCGCAGCAGGAGGAACCGGCTGTTGCAGCCGTTGAGGAGGCGGAAGCGATAACGGCGGGGTTCCACCTCCAGGTATGGCCAGCTGCGGCCGTTCACGACCATGACGTTGCCAAAGAACTCGGGATTCCAGATCGGGGAGACGTCGCTCGGGGCTCCGTCACATCCCTCATCGGGAATGAACGGGATCTGCAGATCACTCGGTTCGAGGCCCTCGAAGAAGGCCCGGGTGCTCGGGTAGAACAGCGAGCCGTCGGCGTTGAACGAACGATCCTGAATG
>DATHSX010000065.1:0-3086 GCA_035463935.1 Acidimicrobiia bacterium
GAGGCGGGAGAGCCAGGCCGATCCGATGATCCGCAGGGTGGGCTCGTCCTCGCCGCCTTCGCCTGCCACGGAGGTGACGACCGCCGCCCGGCGCGCCACCGACCGGTCGATGTTCCAGTCGGGGGGGATCACGAGCCGGAGGGAGCTGCCCACCAGGAACACCGACAATTCGACTCCGGTTGGTGCCGCCATCACCCGGCGCAGATCGAGCTCCACCGCGGCGGCGGCCGCCATCAGGGTCCCTCCCTGGAACGGCCGTGCCCGCATCCGGACCTTGCGGTTCTCGAGAACCGCCGCCAGGTCGATCTCGTCCCTTTCGTCCCCCGATCGCTCCCGGACCGCCAGCTTGGCGACGGCGAGCGCGGCCGCCAACAGCCCGGCGATGATCAGCAAGAGTCGGCGCACGACCGCAAAGGTAGCCGCCGGGAGCTTCTAGGGTCGTAGCGGTCTCGTATTGAGCGAGACCCATTCTGCGATCAGACGGCCGCGTAGGGCGGCCCAGGAGGGAAGGAAACAATGAAGGCACGTGTAGTTATTGCCGCCCTGGCGGCCCTGGGGCTGGCCGCCTGTGGAGGCGGCGGAGCGGAGCCGGCCACGGGGACTATCGAAATCACTGGTCAGGATTATTCGTTCAGCGGGGTGCCCGAACTGGTGGCGCCCGGGGCGGAGCTGACCTTCACCAACGAGTCAACTGCCGAGGTACACGAAGTCATCTTGATGCGGATCGCCGACGGCGAGACCCGCACCATCGAGGAACTGCTCGAGTTGCCGGAGGACGAGTCGGAGTCCCTGGCCGAGTTCCAGGGAGTCCTGGTGGCACTCCCGGGCGAGGACGGAATCAACCCCGAGGCCGCAGGGGCCGCGTCGATCCCCATCAGCGAGCCGGGGCGATACGCCCTCGTATGCTTCATCCCACAGGGAGCCGACCCTGCGGTCGTGGCCGAGGCCATGCAGGGCGGCGGGGAAGGCCCACCCGAGATGGGCGATGGCACCCCCCACGCCTTTTTGGGTATGGTCGCCGAGTTCTCGGTGGAAGCCTGATCGATCAGCAGTAGCGAGTGGGCAGCAGCAGGCCATCCGCTGCTGCCCACTGCCTACTCTCCAAGCGGTGCACCCCTCCACCTCCGAGTTGGTTCGCCGCCTGAAGGCCAAGGATCCGACCATCTGGGGCCCGACTGGGACTCCGGAATTGGCCGACCGCCTCGGGTGGATCGACCTACCTAAGACGATGATTCCGCGACTGCCGGAGATCGGAGCCGCCGCCGCGGCCGCCCTGGCCGATCGGACGGATCGGGTAGTGCTGTTGGGGATGGGGGGATCGTCGCTGGCTCCCGAGGTCTTCGCCGCAGTGTTGGGGGTGGCCCCCGGCCACCCGGCTCTGACGGTCCTCGATTCAACCCACCCGCACCAGGTGGGCGGCGTGGCCGATTCGATCGACCCCCGACGTACCCTTTTCATCGTTTCCTCCAAGTCCGGGGGCACCCTGGAGACCGTGTCGGCCTTCCGGTACTTCTGGCAGCTGACCGGGGCCGACGGCAGTCGCTTTCTCGCCATCACCGACCCGGGGAGCTCACTCGAGACGATGGGCCGCGAACGCGGGTTCCGGGCGGTCGTCACGGCTCCTTCCGACGTGGGCGGCCGCTTCTCGGCGCTGACCCACTTCGGGTTGCTCCCCGCCGCCCTGATCGGAGCCGATCCGCAGGTGTTGCTCGCGGCGGCGGGGGAGGTGTCGTGGACGGAAAGCGTCGAGATGGGCCGGCAATGGGCCGAGGCCGCCCTCGCCGGTCGCGACAAGCTCACCCTCGTCACCTCACCTGGCCTGGCCGCGTTTCCCGCCTGGATGGAACAGCTGGTGGCCGAGAGCCTGGGCAAGGACGGCAAGGGGATCGTCCCGGTGGCGGGGGAGCCCGTCCTCGAGGGTTACGGCAACGATCGCCTCTTCGTCTCCTATCGCCTGGCCGGCCAGGCCCGAGCCGACTCCCCTCCGGGTCACGAGGCCATCGACCGCGTGGTACCCGATCGATATCACCTCGCCACCGAGATGCTGGCGGCCGAGATCGCCACCGCCGTGGCTGGAGCGATCCTGGGGGTGCACCCCTTCAATCAGCCCGACGTCGAACTGGCCAAGCAGAACGCCCGCCGGGCCCTGGAGGGAACGACTCCGCGGGTGGAAACGATCGATTGCTTCTCGCCGGTCCTGGCTGATCGTCTCGAGGCTCTCCGGGCCTCGATGCGGCCCGGCGAGTACCTGGGCATCCATGCTTACCTTCCGGTGGAGCCGTCCACCGATGCCGTTCTGGCCGAGCTCAGGCGCCGGCTGGGCGATCCGTCCGGGAACGCGACCACCACCGGATACGGGCCCCGGTTCCTCCACTCGACCGGCCAGCTTCACAAGGGTGGGCCGGACAATGGTCTCTTCCTGCAGCTGATCGACACACCCGCAGACGACCTACCGATCCCCGAGACCGACACCACCTTCGGCCGGGTGATCGCCTCTCAGGCGGTGGGCGACTTCCTCGCCCTGCGCGAGCGAGGCCGGCGGGTGCTGCGGGTGGACCTCGGGGCGGATCGGGCCAGGGGGCTTGCCACCGTTCTCGCCGCCCTCGGGTAGCCCCGAATGCTTACCGCCCACTGCTTCTTCCCAAATGCGTTCCGTCTCCGGCTTATTTCCTTGACACCCCCAGGCGCCACCCTTACTGTTCCCGGGTCATATTCGAGAGGCCCCGCAATGAGCAGCACGCTGCAATTCCACATCGCTAATCAGCTTGTGATGGCAGGCGTTGACCCGCGGGCGCGGCAGATCGCCGGCACTACCGGCGGGTTCCCCACCCCCATCAGGCGGCCCCACTTCGAGTGACATTCTCGTAAGAACAGATCCCCTCCGAGGCCGCCGACCACCACCCGGCGGCCTTTTTGTTTGCCGTCAAGGATTCAAGAGAGGAAACACCATGGATCAAGTTCTAAGTCGAGGAAGATGCGTCGGAACCGGACAGCATGAGCTGTTCTTCTCCGAACACCCGGCCGACCTCGCCGCCGCCCAATCACTCTGCGCCGAATGCTCGGTGAGAGTGGCCTGTCTCGAGCTG
>DATHSX010000066.1:0-2781 GCA_035463935.1 Acidimicrobiia bacterium
TGCACCAACGGGGCTTCTTCTTCCACCAGGGCCTTGGTCGGCATGGAGAAGCAGAACCGGCTTCCGGTGGGAAAGCGGCGCTCGTACCAGACGTCGCCCCCCATGGCGCGAGCCAGCCGGCGGGCGATGGGCAGACCGAGACCGATCCCGGATGAGGAGCGGGAATCACCTTTCGACAGCTGTTCGAAGTGTTCGAAGATCTGATGGGAGGCGACATCGGGGACCCCGGGCCCGTTGTCGGACACGACCAACACGTACTGTTCGCCGTGGGCGAAGCCTTCCACCAACACCTGATCGCCCCCGTACTTGCGGGCGTTCTCGAGGAGGTTGCGCACCACTTGCTGCACCCGCTTGGGATCGGCCTGCATCCGCACTCCGATCGGTAGGGACACTGCTGCCTCCCGACCTCCCCCGGGCGGGAAGAGCATGTTGGCCACCTCCTTGACCAGTTGACCCAGGTCGAACACCTCCGGTCGGAAGCGCAGGCGGCCCGCCTCCAAGCGAGGGATGACCAAGACATCCTCCACTAGATCGGCCAGGTAGTAAGACTGCTTGCGGATGTAACCGAGGAATTCATCCACTTCGGCATCGCTCAGCTGGCGCCAGGAAGTTGCAAGAGTTTCGGCGAAGCCAGCGATCGAGGTAAGAGGAGTACGAAGCTCGTGGCTCACCATGGCCACGAAGTCGTTCTTGATATGGCGGGCTTCCTCGGCCTCATCGCGCGCCTTGGCCTCCCGGGCCTGCGCCTGACGCACCAAGCGGGCGCTGAGGATGGCGATGGACAGACTGAGAACCACCAGAGCCAGCCCCATCCAGGGGGGAATGGCAGCAAACCAGTTGAGGACGCTCTCCATCAGGTATTTCCGCCAGCCACTTTATGCCGCCGGACCCTCTAAAAGAGTGTGCAGCGTGGAGAGGAGAGCGCCCAGCCGCAGATCGCTCTTATCGAGATAGGCATCGACGCCCGCCTCCCAGGCAGCCGCCTGCTCCTCGGCAGAGGCCACGCCGGAAACCATCACGATCGGGACCTTCACGTTGCCCGCCCGCAGGGCTCGGACCAACTCCACGCCGTTCGAGCGGGGCATGGCGTAATCGACGACCAGCACGTCGAAGGAGCTGTTGGCCAGGGCGAGGACCGCTTCGCGGGCACTCTCGGCAACCTGCACTTCGAAGCCGCGCCCGCTGAGAGTGGCGGCGATCAGCTGGCGGACGCCCGCCGAGTCGTCGACCACCAGCACCTTCCAACGGCGATCCAGCTCTCTTTGCTGGTGGCGGGCGAACTCGCCCAGATAGTGCGGATCGACCACGACCATCACTTCCCCGCCCCCGAGCAGGGCGGCACCGGTGATGTTGCGGGAGCCCCCGAGAATCGGGCCCAGCGCCTTGACCGCCACCCGGCGACGGCCCAGGACCTCTCCCACGCCGACGGCTACCGGCCCGGATCGGGTGGACACGATGACCAGATCCGACGGATCTCCCTGCGGCTCCTGGCCCATGGCAGTGGCGAGGGACACCACCGGGAGGTCCTGGGACTGGAAGCGCGCCCTGCGGACGCCCGCGGCGTTGGCGGTCAGGTCCGAACCCGCCGGCATGATCGAGGCCTGCACGGCAGCCTCGGGCAGACCCCAGAAGTTGTCGCCATCGGCGACCACCACGACATTCTGCAGGACCAGCGACACGGGCAGGGTCAGAGTCACCGTGGTGCCGAGGCCTGGCTGGGATTCGAACTGGATCCCCCCGTTCATCCGTTCGAGCACCTCGGCCACCGTGGTGAGTCCGTCGCCCGCCCCCGAGAAGTCGTGGACGGCGTCGACCGTGGTGAATCCCGGCTGAAAGAGCAGCGAGGTGAGATCGGAATCGTCCAGGGCCAGGCCGCGCTGGCGGGCGGCTTCACTCACGGCTTTCCAGTCGACCCCGCGCCCGTCATCGGACACGACCACTATCACCCGGTCGCCGTCGCGCCGGGCCGACAGGCTCACAACTCCCGTCGCCGACTTACCGGCCGCGATACGCTCCTCGGGGGTCTCCAACCCGTGGTCGACGGCGTTGACCAGCAGGTGGCGGAGGGGCTCCCGCAACAATTCAACGATCTGGCGGTCGAGTTCTATCTCTTCACCCGAAGCATCGAACCTCACGTCTTTACCGAGCTTGCGGCCCAGGTAGCGCACGAACTGGGGAAAGGTCTCGGTGGCCTGCCGCAGCGGGGCGTTGGCCAGTGCCACCGCCAGGTCCTGCAGGTGGCCGACCGCCGCCACGAGCCGCCGGAGCTGGGAACGCCAGGCCGACAGCAGCTTATGGGGGTCGGCGCCCACGAACTGGACAAGGGCGAGATCCGACAGCGCTTCAGAGTCGAGGCTCACCTCGACCGCCTGGTTGATCAACTGGTACAGGTCGATGGTGTCCACTCGGGACGCACCCGACATCATCGATCGTTCCACTGCCCCCAGCAGGCCCCCGAGGGAGGTCGGTCCGCCCTCCGGTTCCAGCTCACGTTCCTGGGCAGCCAGGACCAGGGGTACCCGATCCTCGCTGGGACTGCCGCCGTGGAGGGCGACCTCGGTCCGGGTGATCTCGTCTTGCAGTCTCCTCGTCGACCCGTGCTGTTCCTGTTCGGCCGCTTCGGGGAGCAGGGCGGCGAGGGTTTCCAGGGCTCGCACGGCAGCGCCGGTAGGCGCCAGCTCACCCGTTTCGATCCGCTTCCAGGCGTGTTCGAGCAAGGCCCCGGCGTGGCCCATCTGGATCAGCCCCATGACCCGGGACGATCCCTTGATGGTGTGGGCA
>DATHSX010000067.1:0-3765 GCA_035463935.1 Acidimicrobiia bacterium
AGGTGGTACTGGTACCCGCGTAGGACACCAGTCCGGCGCCCATTCCCCACGCCCCTTCCATCAAGGCTCCGAGGGTGGTAGCGCTGGTGAGGTCACCCGACACCCCCGAGGAGTTGTCATCGCCGAAGAACATGCGCTCGCCGGCGCGGGACGCCAGGCTCACCATGATGTCGGTTTCGAACTCCGACTTCCATTGGGTGTATCTCTCTTCCTGGCCGAGGCTGCGGACCATGCCCAGGGTGGTGGCGCGCTTCTCGATCGTCACCATGTCGATTCGCCGGTGAGCCCCGAGCAGGTGAGCGGCCACCGCATGAGAGGCCTCGTGAATGGCGACGGCGTGGCGCTCGCGTTCGATGTAGTCGACGTCTTCGGGAGGCCCTAGTTCCTTCAGGGCTTTGGCCTTCCAGATGTCGGCCCAAACGATCGACTCGCGCCCGTCGCGGATGGCGATGATCAGGGCCTCGTTGACCAGGTCCTTGATCTTGGCGCCCGAATACATGGGAGTGACCACCGACAACTTCTCGATCTCTTCCTCGGTCAAGGAGTGCGAGACCTTGTTGAGATAGCCGATGAGGGTCTGCTTCCGTCCCTCCTTGGACGGGAAACCCACCTTGTAGATGCGGTCGATCCGCCCGGGTCGGAGCATGGCCTCGTCCAGGGCATTGGGCATGTTGGTGGCAAGGATGTGAAGGATTCGGTACTTGGGTGGTGGCTTGGGGCGGAAGCCGAAGAGCTTCCGGAGGCGGTTGCTCAGCCCGCGTGGCTTGGTCAGACCGTTCATCTCGGTGAGCAGAGCCTGGAGCGTGCCCATCCCGCCACCGCCCATGCCGGCTCCCATGACGATCCGGTCGAGCCAAGATCGACGGGGAGTCTCGGCAGGTTCGGCCGGTGATTCCCAGATCGACGTCAGGGCGTTCTGGGTGAACGGGGAAAGGTAGGAAAAGCCGTTGCAGGACAGATGAGCGGCGACCGGCGCCGCTGAGCCAAAGGCCCCGGTGGGCGCACCCATCGCACCGCGGCTGCCGAGCGAGTCGGCCTCGTCGAGGAAGACGATGACCCCACCGTGACGGAGGGACAGCTTGCGCAGCTTTCGATAGAGGGATTTCACCTTGAGGATGCCGACCCCGAAGAACATGTTGATGAATGCTCCGGGTTCCACAAAGACATAAGGCCGGCCGGTTTCGCCGGCGATCGCCTCGGCCATGAGGGTCTTACCGGTGCCAGGAGGCCCCCACAGGAGGATGCCGCCCGGGATGTATCCCCCCTTGGCTTCGATCTCATCGGGCTTTTCGAGGAAGGCGATGTTCTCTTTTATGAGGTCGAGAACATGATCCTGGCCCCACACATCACTGAAGCGGGTCTTGATCTCCTCGGGCATGATGATGTTCATGCCGCCGCGAGAAAGGAACCAGAAGATCGCCACGAACTGACCGATGGCGATCGTCATGATCACTACGGCCTGGAGGAAGAAGGGACTAGTGATGACCGCTATCAGGAGACGCGGCGCCTGCGTGATGGCTTGCATCGGACTCGAGATCTCCGGCACCAGGTAGGTGACTGCCACGGCGTAGATCCCGATGATCACCAACCACCGGATCAGGCGTCCCACCCGAAAGCGGGTCCACGGTTTGAAACGGTCCATGCCGTTCTCGACTCGTCCAAACACCCCGCGCTGCCAGAAGGTGTGGTAGCCGGTGCTTCGCTCGGAGATGAAGTAATGGATCTGACGGACCACTTCCAGGAGGAAGAGCGCCCCCAGAATCCGGCCGGCACTGGTAGTGAAGAAGTCCCTAAGGGCGGCGCCCAAGGTGACGAACGGAGGTTGCACCTGGCTCCCAACCACGCCGGTCGTGATGACGGTGAGGAGGACGAGGAATTTGATCCGGTCCCAGGTGTCGGACCGGCGGCGGGTCCTATTCAGGACGTTCTCTTGTTGACCAGCCACGAGTCCACCACCCTCTCAATTTGGGTTTGGTTGTCTATGTAACACTGGCGGGAGCAGCCGGCGACGATGGAATAGATACGGTTATCGGCGGGGTCGGTCACCGAAATGAGGTATGCCACCCCCACCTCGGCTCCGGTGTCGTCGGAGTAAGAAACCAGTACCCGGACCCCGTCGTAGCCATCGCCGAACGAAAAGTCCTCGCGGAGGTGCTCCTGGGCGTCGAGGAACTGGAAGTAGGGGAGCACCGACTGGCTCAGGGTCGCCCGGTTGAGAAACTGCCGTTCCACCTCGCCGACCGTGCGCACGTTCATGGCTCCGATCGGATAAGTGGCGGTCGCCAGCGCGGAGGTCACATTGGTGACGTCGCGCGCAGGCGCACCATCAAATGCCATCGATGTGACCGCCGGGAAGTCGAAGCCCGCATAGGACTCGGCAAAGGGCACCTGCCCGAGAGCGCTCAACTCGTCGATCTCGTAGAAGTGCCATTCGCTGGGAAGGTTGACCAGAGAAAGCTTCTCGGGGTCGGTATACGAAACCGTGTCGGTTGCCCCGGCCCCGCACCCTCCCAAAACGAGGAGGAACGGAACCATCGCGAGCATGGAGCAGCGCCGCATTAGTCGTACAGATTACGGCAAACTGATAGAAACTGGTTCAAGGTCGACGACGCCCGCGCCGGGTGTCGGAACGCCAATAATCTATGCGAGGAAGGGCGCGGAGATGTCAGAGTCGGTGGCGGGCTCGCTGCTGGTGGCTTCCCCTGTCTTGTTCGACCCCAACTTCGCCCGCACGGTGGTGTTGATGCTCCAGCACGACGCCGACGGTTCACTCGGAGTAGTCCTCAATCGTCCCAGCGACGAGCCGGTGGAACGTCACTTGCCGGAGTGGGTGAGGCGATTGGAGGAACCGCCGGTGGTCTTCGTCGGGGGCCCGGTCGAGCCGGCCGTGGCGATTGGAGTAATCCGAGCCGACCGACCTCAGGAACCAACTGCCCTGAGTGGAGTGGGGTTGGTCGATCTGGGCAATGACCCGGCCAGCGGAGCTGCGGGGCCGGTCCGGGTGTTCTCCGGCTATGCAGGATGGGGACCTGGACAGCTCGAGGCTGAATTGACCGAGGGCGCCTGGATGGTTCTGGAAGCCACCACCGACGACGTGTTCACGGCCGACCCGGAGAGATTGTGGGGGAAGGTGCTGCGCCGCCAGGGAGGCCGCCTGGCCATGCTCGCAACCTATCCGTTGGACCCATCGGTCAATTGAGTAACCAGTGAGCAGTAGCCGAAGGCAGAAGGCGGTACGCTGACCGTGATGGTTTCGGTTGTTCCTCGACTGCGTTCGGCCCTGGTTGACAAGGCTCCGGGGATTCAACTCGAAAGGGAGATGTGGGCGGCAGGTTTGGAAACCATCGTCGGCATGGACGAGGTCGGACGTGGATCCTGGGCCGGTCCCTTGACCGTGGGAGCCGCCGTGATCCCACCGGGTCGACGGGTGTACAAGGTACGGGACTCCAAGCTCCTCACCGAGGCAGAACGAGAGGCGCTGTTTGGGCGCCTGGCCGCGTGGTGCAGGGCCTGGGCGGTAGGCCACGCCTCGGCCGCCGAGTGTGATCGATTGGGGATGTCGGCGGCCCAGAAGCTGGCCGCCCGCCGGGCGCTGGATGCGTTGGGGGTGGTGCCCGATCGAGTGATCGTCGATGGGAACTGGGACTTCGTGGGTGGGGCGCTGCGGCTGGTGAGAGGGGATCGCACATGCCTGTCGATCGCGACCGCCTCCATCCTGGCCAAGGTGACCCGGGACCGCATGATGAGGGCCGAAGCCGAGCACTT
>DATHSX010000068.1:0-3380 GCA_035463935.1 Acidimicrobiia bacterium
CATGCACTTGGGCCGGGCCACGTCGGACCGAGGCGTGGTTTCCGATCTGGCCGAAGGGAACCTCCTCGGGGCAGATGTCATGCTCATCCATTGCACCAACCTCGGCGACGCCGACTTCGACGCGATCTCGGCGAAAGGAGCCTCGGTTTCGTTGACGCCTTCAACCGAGATGGCTGGGGGTCTCGGCTCGCCTCCCATGCAGAAACTGATTGACCGCGGCCTCCGCCCGGGGCTGGGAGTCGACACCGAGCGGATGGCGCCGGGTGACATGTTCGCCCAGATGCGGGCGGTGATATCGCTGCAGCATGCCACCCTCTTCGATCTCAAGCTCGCCGGCAAGGCTGGAATCCCCCAGTTGTTGAATACCCGCGAGGTCATCCGCTATGCGACGACCGATGGCGCCCGGGTGGTCGGTCTGGGTGAAGTGACCGGATCCCTCGAACCCGGCAAGCAGGCGGACATTCTGGTCCTCCGCACCGATCGCCCCAACATTTACCCGATCAACGATCCGATCGGGGCCGTAGTGTGGGGTATGGATACGTCCAACGTCGATTGGGTGTTCGTGGGCGGCCGCCCCCTCAAACGGGACGGCGTGCTCCAGGGAGACATCGCCCGAGCCAGGGAACTGGCCAGGGCCGCCCACCGGCGAGTGGCAGGGGGGGCCGGTCTCCTCGTGGGCGCGGGTGCCGGAGGGAGAGGGTGACCACCGCCCGCGCCTCCTCGTCGGCCCTCACATCATTGGTGGTCGCCTCCAGGTACGTCCCCGTCTACCTGGCGCTGACCCTCTTGGTGATCGTGGCCTCGATCTGGGCCCCGGCGGTGTTGGGGAGCGTGTCGTTGAGAGCCATCGCTCCGTACGGGGCATTGTTGGGGATCACCGCTCTCGGCCAGATGTTGGTGGTCATGACGGGTGGGATCGACCTCAGTGTCCCCGGCACGTTCACAATGGCGGCCGTGATCATGGTTGGCGTGGGGGGGCAGGCGGACGAACGAATCGGCATCGCTCTCCTCACCGCTCTCGGAGCCGCCGCCCTGGTTGGCCTGGTCAATGGGATCCTGATCGGAGGGCTCAAGCTCAACCCCCTAATCGTGACCCTGGCGGTGGGTCAGGTGGTGATCGGCGTCGTCAATCGCTACGGACGGACCTTCCCCGTCCAGCGGCCGGTGCCGACCGAGTGGTCGAACTGGACCACGACTCGGATTCTCGGAGTGAGCCCTGTGTTCTGGATCGGCGTGGTCATCACCATCCTCCTGATTGTCGCTTTCCGATACACCACCATCGGGCGCCGCTTCCAGGTCGTGGGGGCCAACCCCACGGCGGCGTGGATCCTTGGCCTGCGAGTGAACATCAGCCAGATCTCGGCCTACGTAGTGGCCGCGATCCTCTATGCCATCGCCGGACTGGCGCTGGCGGGGCTCCTGCGCACCCCGGGGGTCGCCATTGGCGCCCAATATCTCCTTGGGCCGATCGCGGCGGTGGTCATCGGTGGCGCCTCCTTGACCGGGGGGCTAGCCAGCCCGCTGTCCACCTTTGCGGCCGCCTTTTTCCTGACCGGGCTCAACCAGATGATGAGGGCGATGGGCCTGCCCACCGCCCTCCAATTCGTCGTCTTTGGCCTGGTCATCATCGGGGGAATGCTGGTTTCGGGCGATCGGATCATCAAAGCCGTCGAGAGGGTCTTGCGCCGCCGTGCCAAACCGCGACGCGCGACAGGGACTCTCGCCGTTGAAGGTGGCGAGCCGTAAGCGCAGAGCCACCACGACGCCCGAGAACGGGAAAGCCAACGAGGCAGACACCAAGGAACGGAGGACGATGATGAGACGCAGGGTGATAGCCCTGATGGCCGTGTGGGCACTGGTCGTGGTCGCCTGCGGAGGCGACGCAGCCGAAACCACCACGACGGCAGCACCAGGGACGACCACAACTACGGCGGCGGGGACCACCACCACCGCCGGCGAAGAGACCACCACGACGGCTGGCGTCGCAGAGGGCCCGCTCTCCGATTACGGCGAGAGCATCGATGCCGACCCGGCGCTGGTGACAAAGGCGCTGGGACCGGTGGAGCCGTCGGACGAGGCGAGCTGGAACATCGTCCTCGCCTCGATCGCCCGAGCGAATCAGGACCTTGACCAGGCGACCATCGACAAAGCGATGGAGTGTTGGAGCAGCCAGGAGTGCGACACCGGGAGCGGTGGCGAACTGGTGATGGGCTACGCCGATGGCGGGGGCAATGACGTGAATGTGTGGCGCTCGGTCAGCCACATGGAGGCCGTCCTCCAGGCGCTCACCTATCCGGAGATCGGCACCATCGTCTCCACTGCCGCCAACTTCGACCCGGACCCTGCCATCCACGCCAACGACATCAGGTTCCTGATCCAGAGAGGCGTCGACTTCATCGTCGGCTATCCCGACATGGGTGTGGCCATAGCCGACGCGATCCTGGAAGCCAACGCGGCCGGCATTCCCTATGTCCCGTTCTCGGCGGGATGGGTCGGGCTCCCCGACCAGGAGGGAGCGCTGGTTCCCGGTGAGGACTACCTGACCGTCGTTGGCGAAGACCTGTGCGCCCTTGGTGAAAGCTTCGCCGAAGTGCTCAACACCGGAGTCGGGACCGGCAAGGTCGCCACTCTGGGTGGCACTCCCGGCAACGCCCTTTCGCTTGGCTGGCAGCGGTGTGAGATCGCGGCGTTGGCCGATGGAATCGAACTGGTAAACCCGCCGGCTGATGAGAACAGCACCACCGGGGACACCAACTGGTACAACCCAATCATCCCGGACGTGTTCCGGGGGTTGTTGACCACCAACCCCGACATCGCCGGATGGGCTTACGAGTATGCCGACGGGCTCTACACCGGTCTGCAGGTATACGACGAGCTGGGCATTCCGGTGCAGAACCTGACCGTGGCGTTGCGCACCGATGAGCAGACCCTCTTCTGCGATTGGGCGGAGCGGAACGAGCCGACCTACAACATCTGGTTCTCGGCCGGTGGCAACTTCCAGTCACGGACCGGCGTCACCGCGGCGATGCTGTCGATTAATGGCGCTGATGTCCCCGCCGAGGTGGTCGTACCTCATGTGATGCGCCAGGTAACGGCGGCGGACTGCAACCCGGACAGGGTCAACCCGGTCGTCTCCGGAACCTCCCTGGTGCCGGACAGCGTGCTCGCCCTGATGTTTGGCGGATGAGCAACCGCGATCCTGGAGGAGAGTCGGCTGTCGTCCTCGAGCTGACCGGGGTCTCCCGGCTGTTCGGGGCCGTGAGAGCACTCACCGACGTCAGCTTCAACTGCCGCGCCGGTGAGGTTCACGCCCTGGTCGGCGAGAACGGCTCGGGAAAGTCGACCCTCCTCGGGATTGCCAGTGGGTTTGTCGACCCCGA
>DATHSX010000069.1:0-3048 GCA_035463935.1 Acidimicrobiia bacterium
GAGGACGGCCGCCGCCATCAAAAAGGCCCGCGTGGCCCGCTGACTCGCGGTCGGACGCCCGATCTCACGAGGGGGTAGCGCCCGTCGTATCAGCCACCAGCAGGCGAGGGGGGTCACGATGAGGGCGGCCGTCGCCAGCAGCGGGTTGGAGGTGAGCTCGATGGCGATCCGCCCGGCGCCCCGTGCGGCCAGCACCCCCGCCACCACCCCCACCGGTGCGGCGAGCAGCCCGAGGGCGACGTTGGTCAGGGGGCTCGTGATGTCCTTCATGAGGTTGCGAGCGGCGAGGAAGGAGAGAGGGATCGCCAGAAGGGTGGCGACGGTGGTGGCGATGAGGGCCAGGAACACGGTCTCGATGATCTTGTCGAGGGTGTCGGAGGCGGTCCGGGTGAGACGCGGGTCACCCACCGGCTCGGTGCTTGTCGCCCGGATGATCTGAGGCGCCTCATCCGGCCGGTTGGGGAGACGCACCTCGGTCGAGAACTCCCCCCCCGCATCCGAACGAATGTCGGCCAGCCTCAACTCCACCGGTGCGGAAGGAATGAAAGACAACCGGATCTCTTGGTTGCGAGCAAAGCCTGACCCGGTGACCAGCACGGTCGCCCGTGGTTCGGCACACCCGGGAGCGACCGTTATCTGGCGCTCGCCGGTCGAGGTGGCCGGCTCGGTCCCGTCCGTGCAGGGGACCTGGATCATCACCTCGGTTTGCGTGTCGATCTCGTCGTATTCGATCAGGTCAGGGCTGGCCAGCGCCCGGAGGATCCGCACCAGCCCCACCCGCCGGGTCTCAGACCGGATCTGGTCGAGATTGACCTGCGTGGCCTCGAACCCATAGGCATATATGAAAAGTCCCGCCAGGAGGGCCAAGGCCAGCCACCAGGACCGCCGTCCGCCCCCATCGGGCTTCGTGCGCTCAGCCAACCCGTTCGGCCTCTTGTCCGTAGATCTCGCGAAAGCGGTCGTCGTCGATGGCTTGGGGAGCACCGTCGAACACGAGCCGGCCCTCGTTCAGGGCGATGGCCCGGTCGGCATACTTGTGGACCAGGTCGAGGAAATGGAGGCTGCAGAGGACGGTGACGCGTTCCTCGGTGTTGATCCGTTCCAGGTACTGCATGATCGAGTGCGCCAGCACCGGATCGAGGCTGGCTACCGGTTCGTCGGCCAGGATCATCTCGGGGTCCTGCATCATGGCGCGGGCTATCCCTACCCGTTGCTGCTGTCCGCCCGACAACTCATCGGCACGGGTCCGCGCCTTCTCGGTCAGACCTACCCGCTCCAACTCGGCCATCGCCTTTTGCATGTCAGCCTTGGGAAAGCGGTTGATTATGGAAAGAGCCGGGTTGACGTAACCGAGCCGCCCGGCCAGCACGTTGGTTATTACCTTCGATCGGTGGACCAGGTTGAAGTGCTGGAAAACCATCCCGATTCGCCGCCGGATCTGGCGAAGATCCTCCTGGGGAGCGGCTGTGATGTCTTCGCCGTTCCACAGGATCCTCCCCGATGTGGGTTCCACCAGGCGGTTGATGCAGCGCAGGAGGGTCGACTTGCCGGAGCCGGAAAGGCCGATGATCGCCAGGAACTGCCCGTCGGGGACTTCGAAAGAGACGTCGGTTAGGGCGACAGTGCCGTCGTCGTAGACCTTGGTCAGATTCTCAACCTGGAGCATGAGTCTGTCAGGGGACGGTAGTAGGAATACCCCCAGAAGACCCGAGTCCCGGGCCGCTCAGCCCGGGACTCGAAATACCGACTCGTGGCTTGCTAGATGTTGTCCAGGCTGATACCGACGAGATCGACAATGGTTCTCAAGCCGTCGTATTCGGCGTCATCGGCCGGGCTGATCCCGGTCCAGCCGTAGAAGTCCTGATTGCCTATCGACTCCTCCCATTCGGGCGTCTCGGCGAATGCCAGCAGTGCGTCCTCGATCTGGGTCCGGATATCGTCGGGGAAATCAGGACCGAACGACAGGGTGTCGTTGGGGATGCCCTCGGTGATCTGGAGGATCCTGACTTGCTGGACGATGTCGGGGGCCTCCTCCCGGGCGCTGGCCCGAGCGTCGAGTACCCGGTAGTCGCCGCACCACAACTGGGTCGAATCTCCCTCGGTCACAACTTCGCACGACTCGATGAGATCGGCGGGGATGTCAGGCTCGTCGCCCTCCTCCCAGTTGCCCTCGGGCAGCAGCGGCGGGCTGTAGAAGGTGGTGGCGAAGTCGGCATCACCGCGGTAAACCGCCAACGCGGCCTGCGGATGGCCTCCCGCTTCCACCGTCGCCCCCGGCTCCACACCGGCCTCCTGGAGTGCCAGCAGCGGGACCATGTATCCCGAGGTCGAGCCGGGATCCGGGTATGCCCAGCTCAACCCGGCCAGGTCCTCGAGGGTGGCGAGGTCCGAGTCCCGTCTGACCAGGAACTGCGCCCAGTAGACGTCATAGCCGAAGCGGATGGCCTTGAAGCCGACATCGACTCCGCACAGGTTGCTAGCCAGTACATAACCAAGACCCGGGATGAATCCCATCGTGCGGTCGGGGGCGGCACACATCTCCTCGATGGTGGCGGCATACGAGGTCGGCACCGAAACCGTGAAGGTGAGACCGGTGGCTTCCTCCAGGGCAGCCTTCATGATCTCCCCGCCACTGACGATCACCTCGGCCTCGACCGAGGGGACGAAGAGCACCTGGATCGGGTTCTCGGGGGTGCCCAACTCCGGTTCTGGCGCTGCGGTCGTGGTGGTCGGTGCGGCCGTCGTGGTCGTGGCCGCGGTGGTGGCGGTGGTGGCCGCAGTTGTCTCTGCCCCCCCGTCTCCGCAGGCCACCAGCACCAGGGCCATCAGCAGCAGCGTGACGATGCTTCGTTTCATGTTTGATTGCTCCCTTCCTGGGTTGCCAGGGCGGGTCAGTCCGCCCCTTCCCTCGCGCCACCATAACGGCCGCTCAGCCCGGAGTGACCGCCCGCTCCACCTCCTCGAGAAAGTGTGGCCAGCTCTCAACGTCCACGGCGCCAGCAACCGGGTAGTTCCAGGGCCGCACATACCGGCAGACCCGGGCCTGCG
>DATHSX010000070.1:0-5751 GCA_035463935.1 Acidimicrobiia bacterium
GGATGGTCGACAGCCGGTGGGCGATGACCACCGACGTCCGCCCGATCATCAAGCGCTCCAGTGCCTCCTGGATCAGCGCTTCCGAGCGGGAATCGAGGTGGGAGGTCGCCTCGTCGAGGATCAGCACGGCCGGGTCCTTCAGAATCACCCGGGCAATCGCCAACCGCTGCCGCTCCCCGCCGGAGAGGCGATAGCCCCGCTCTCCCACCATCGTCTCATAGCCGTCGGGCAACGACGCGATGAAGTCATGGATGTTGGCCGCCCGGCAGGCTGCCTCGAGTTCCTCGTCGGTGGCCGCATCCCGGGCATAACGGAGGTTGGCGCCGATGGTGTCGTGAAAGAGGTAGGTTTCCTGGGTAACCACCCCGATGGCCCGGGCGATGGCCGCAAAGGTCAGCTCGGCCACGTTCCGCCCATCCAGCCTGATTTCACCTTTGTTGACGTCGTAGAGCCGGGGAATGAGATACGAGATGGTGGTCTTGCCGGCGCCGCTGGGCCCGACCAGAGCCACCAACTGGCCGGCCT
This sequence comes from Acidimicrobiia bacterium, assembly GCA_035463935.1. Taxonomy (GTDB): domain Bacteria; phylum Actinomycetota; class Acidimicrobiia; order Spongiisociales; family ZC4RG35; genus DATEEG01. The sequence continues at coordinate 526 of DATHSX010000070.1, forward strand.
CGATGGCGAAGTCGAGATCCTCGAGGGCCCACTCCCGGCTGGAGACCTGTTGAGGAACGAATCCCTCCTCGACGGTGCCTCGTCGCCCGAAGCGTCGCACCGCCTCCAGGCCTACCGGCGCCTCGGACTGATACCGAAAGTAGACATGGTCGAACTCGATCTCACCCCGAACCGACGAAAGGTCGATCGAGCCCTCGGCTATCTCCGGGGCCATATCGAGTACCTCGAACACCCGCTCGAACGACACCAGCGAGGTCGCCAGTTCAACCCGGCTGTTGATCAAGGAGGTCAGCGGTCCGTAGAGCTGACCAAGCAGGCTGGTGAAGAGAATGACCGTCCCCAGGGTGAGCTCCTCTCGGATCACGAGGTAACCCCCCATCCAGAAGACCGCGGCGCTGCCGATGGCGGCGACCAGGCCAAGGGTGGCGAAAAACCAGCGTCCCACCATCGCCGAGCGGACACCCAGATCGCGGGCCCCGGCCGCCTCCGTTCCATACCGGTCCGATTCGCGCCTTCCCCTACCGAACAGCTTCACCAGAAGGGCACCGGAGATGTTGAACGTCTCCTGGAGAATCGAAGACATGGCTGCGTTCTTCTCCATCTGCTGATCGGTGATCCGGCGTAGGATCCTCGCTACCCGTCGGGCCGGGAGCGCAAAGAGGGGAAGTGCCCCCAGCGCCAGCAACGTGAGCCGCCATTCGGCCTGCAGCATGACCACCAGGATCACCGTCACCGACACCAGGTTGGAGAAGACTGTTACGAAGGTCCCGGTTATGGCTTGCTGGGCGCCGACCACGTCGGTGTTGACCCGGGAGATGAGCTCACCGGTCTTGGTGGCGGTGAAGAACCGGAGGGACATCCCCTGCAAGTGGTCATAGAGCTGGCGGCGGAGGTCGTAGATGATCCCCTCGCCCGCCCGGGCCGACCACCAACGCTGGGCAATCCCGATCAGCGAGCTGAGGATGGGCAACCCGATGATGCCGAGTCCCAACAGGGTCAGCAGCCCGAAATCCTTTTCGGGGAGAGCCTCGTCGATCAAGCGGCGGACGAGAAGCGGGGGCACCACAGCCAGCCAGGAAGTGATCAGCACCGTGGCGATGACGCCGACCAGCAACGGTCGATAGGGCTTGCCGTACTGCCAGACCCTGCGCAGCAGCGCCCGGTCGATGTCGGGTCGATGGTCGGTGTCGTACTGCAGATAGCTGCCCCAGTGGGGCCGGCCGGTCATCACCCGGGTCAGGCTACCGGGGTCGACAGCCGTGGCCTACCGGGTCCGGCATTCAACGAGCCAGCGAGGCGAGCGGACGCGCCGACTCGGCCATATCCACCGCTAAAGCGGAGTTGACCCCCTGGCGAAGGAAGAGCTCGTAGCGATAGGCCTCGCCGTACCAGATCAGAGTGGTGCCCAGGGGATCGGTCAACTCCCAACCGGGCCGGTCGCCAACCTCGAGCACCGAGCAGTCGGCCTCCCGATCGATGAACCGGCTGCAACTGGTGTCGGCAGTGCCCGAGGCCAATGCCGCCAGGCCCTCGGCATCGGGCACCACCGTCAGCACGCCCTGCTGTCCCACCGAGCGGGACCTGGTGTACGGTTCGACCGTCCACAGCCCGAAGGCAGCCACCTGATCGGAGGCCAGCGTGACCCTGCTCAGGTCGTAGACCAGCTGGCTGGTGATGTATCGCACCTCGGGAGGGAGCAAAGACGGGAACACCACCCCGGGCAGGGCCAGGGCAATCTCGGTGGGTGTGGCCTGCACGAAGGCCTCCGATGGGTTGGCCCGGGCATACACCGCAGAGATGATCTCGGCGGCAGTGGTGCCGGCCACGGGAGCGAGATCACTGTTGTACCAGTCCTCGCGGGCCACCGCCGCCAGGCTGGGGCCGTGCACGGTGGTCGATTCGGTCGTGAGGACAGTGGGCGCCCCGATCCAGTCCGAAGCTCGCTCGCCCACGGTCGCCAGGGGGTCGGCGCCACACGCCCCCACCAGAACTAATGCCACGATTGCCCACAGCCAGACCGTCCAGGGGAGAGGGGGGCGCTCGGGGGGCATAGGTGCATTTTGGTCTGCTTGCCGCCGATTCGTTGCAGGCGAGGATCAGGGGCGGGCTTAGCATCGACTCGGTGCAGCGCGTCATCGTGATCAACGGTCCCAACCTCGACCTGCTCGGAACCCGCCAACCGGAGGTGTATGGGCACCAGACGCTGACCGACCTGGTTGAGAAATTGCGGCTGTGGGCGGAGCGGCTCGACCTGGTCGTGGATCACTTCCAATCGAACCATGAGGGCGAGCTGATCGAGCGGGTTCAGCAATCCCAGAGGACACACGACGCCATCGTGATCAACGCCGGCGCCCTTACGCATTACTCCCGGGCCCTGGCCGATGCCCTGGTCGCGGTGGAGCTGCCGGTAGTGGAGGTGCACATCTCCAACGTCAGGGAGCGCGAGCCCTGGCGGCGCTTCTCGGTGATAGCTCCGGTGGCCGTGAAGACGATCTACGGTCGGGGCCTTCCGGGCTACCGCTGGGCCCTCCGTCATCTGGTGAATCGCAGCCGCCAACCCGTCACGAACCTGGCGTATGGTCCCCTTCCCGACCAAACGGGCCAGCTGCGCCGCCCGCCCGGTGCCGTTGGGACTCTGGTCATCCTTCTCCACGGCGGGCTGTGGCGTCACGAATGGACCCTCGACACGACCGAAAGCCTGGCGGTGGATCTCACTCGGGCGGGTTACGTGAGCTGGAATCTCGAATACCGGCGAGTGGGGGCCGGAGGCGGGTGGCCCGAGAGCTACGGCGACGTGGAAAAGGCGCTCACCGTCGCCCCCTCGCTTGTCGGGATCGGCCCCGAACGAACGGTCGTAATGGGTCATTCCGCCGGAGGAACCCTGGCGCTGTGGGCAGGAGGCCTACCGGAGCCACTCCGCCCCGCCTATACGGTGGGCCTGGCCCCGCTCACCGACCTGGTCCGAGCCGATCAGGAGCAGTTGGGCGACGGCACGGTCCGGCGACTGCTGGGCCGGCATCGGCCCCCGCCGCAGTCGTACTCGCCCCGCCACCGGCTGCCCACGGGCCCCGGCCTGATCGCCACCGGCCTGGCCGATGCCCTGGTACACCCCGACTACGGACGGGACTACGTTGGCGCTGCCAGCGCGGCGGGGAGCGAGGTGGACCTGATCGAAGTACCCAACGAACACTGGTCCTTTCTCGACCCGTCTCGAGAGGCCTGGGGGGCCGTCACTGAACGCCTGAGATCGCGAATTCCTCCACTATGAACCCGCGGCACCGGTTTGCCGGGAGTTTTCCCCAGGTTTAGCCTCCCGATGCCCCCGGGCAACCGGCACCGGCAGCTGGCCGGGTGGGTGGAGTCATGAGTTTTCACAGGTTCGTCTACCTCTGTGGATGGACGGTGGTGATCCTTCTCGCCATCGCCGGTTTCGCCGCGTTCAGTGCCGATGGCCCCACCCCCACCGAAGCCCCGGCTACCGCCCCACCGTGGGGACAGGCGGCCGGCGCGGTCTCGGCTCAGGGCTGGTTGTCGCTGGCCGGGTCACGGGCCACGGCCGCCATCGTGGTGGCCTCTGCAGATACGCCGAACCCCGCCGTCACCCCGACCCAGGCCCCGGCGACCACGATTATCGATACCGGGTGGCTCGGCTCCCTCCAGGTCCGCCAACTGGTCGAAAGCTACTTCGGGTCGGGCGACGTGAACCGGGCCGTGCGGCTGGCCTGGTGCGTGTCCCGGTTCGATGTCGATGCTCACAACCCCACCACCGGGGCCACTGGGCTGTTCCAGATCCAACCGGGGCAATGGTCCCAGGCCGTCTCCGAAATGGGGCTGAGCGCTCCGGATCCCTTCGACCCAGCCACCAACGTGGCCGTCGCCGCCCACATCGTCTACCACGGAGAGGGCTGGACCTCCTGGGACTGCGAATAGCGGCTGCCGGTCGCCGCTGCCCCTGATTGCGGCTGTGCTCAAAATGCCGACTGTGCTCAAAGTGCCGACTGTGCTCAAAGTGTCGGCTGTGCTCAATGGAAGTCCCGCGACTTCAGGGCGTGCACCCCCAGCGGTTCGAAGCGGTGCGCCACCAGGTTGGTGACACCGTCTTTGTACTCCAACCTTCCCCCGATGACCACCGCCGGATAGCGGCGGGCCTCTTCCCGGTACTTCGACCAGACCTCTGGCAGCACCACCACGTTGAGCAAACCGGTGTCATCCTCCAGGTTCAAGAAGATGACCCCTGCCGCGGTTCCGGGACGCTGACGATGGGTCACCACCCCCCCGACTTCCACCGCCAGGCCGTTGTGGTGACGCTCCAGGGACTCCATAACGGTGATACACCCCCGCAATCGGAGCTCTTCTCGGATGAACTGAATGGGGTGGGTATTGGACACGCCGGTGGCCCACAGATCGGCCCGGTGGGTCTCTTCCAAGGTCATCGGTGTCAACCGGGGAGCATCGACCCCTGGCGAAAGGGGGAGGCGGCCAGGCGCCATCTCGGCCAGGGCTCCCGCCGCCCACAGACCCTCCCGCCGGGCCAGCCCCAGATCGGCCATAGCCCCGGCCGCGGCCAGGCTTTCGAGGGCAGCCACCCCCAACCCGGTGCGAAAGGCCAGATCCTCGGCGCTCCGAAACGGCCCCCCGAGCTGGCGGGCGGCCTCGATCCGATCGATCTCGTTGACTCCCAGGTTGCGGACATAACGCAAGCCCAGTCGCATCGCCACTGCCGGGCGAATCGGGTCCTCCACCGCCCCCCGACCCCGGCGCCAAGAAGACCCGTAATAGGTCACGACATCATCGGGATCGGCCTCGTACGCCTCGATCGTGCAGTCGTGCCAGGAACGATTGATACAGGGCTCCAGCACCTCCACTCCGTGACGGCGGGCGTCTTGAGCCAGGGAGTTGGGGCTGTAAAAGCCCATTGGCTGGGCGTTGAGCAAGCCGGCCAGGGTTTCCGCGGGCCAGTGATATTTCAACCACGCCGACATGTAGACGATGTAGGCAAAGCTCACCGAGTGACTCTCGGGAAAGCCGAAATGGGAGAAGCCCTGGAGTTTCTCCCAGATCTCGGCGGCCGCCTCCCCCACCACCCCCCGGGTGGCCATCCCGGCATATACCTCCTCTTGCAACCGCCCCATCGCCTGCTCGGACCGCTTATGGGTCATGGCCTGACGCAGCCGGTCGGATTGACCGCCATCAAAACCGGCACAAACCCGGGCCAGTTCCATCAGT
>DATHSX010000071.1:0-3823 GCA_035463935.1 Acidimicrobiia bacterium
CTCGGCGTGGTCTCGCCACAGCGTCCCCGAGAAGTAGCTGGTCTCTTCCTGCCATTCACCGGCCTGGTCGCGCCAGCGTCGGTTGACGGCGAACCGGAGCTTCGCCATGGGCACACCCGACGGCGTGAACCTCAACTCGGGATCTTCGACCAGGTTCCCGACCAGAACAACGCTATTGGTTGACATCAGACTCTCCTTCCCGCAATGACCGGATCCTCAGCTCCGCACCCTCCACTATGTGGACCGGGGGGGACAAATCAATGGGCCCGAGCTGACTCATTCTCCGGGCCGGACGATCTTGTGCCGGATCACATCGTCGGCCAGCGAAAGGGTGCGGTCGAGTTCAGCGATGGTGCCGGGGTCGGCATCGAAGGTCACCACCGAGTAGTAGCCCTCGTGGAGATGGTTGATCTCGTAGGCAAAGCGGCGTTTGCCCCAAATGTCCTTGCCGCTCACAGTGCCGCCGCGATCGGTCAGGAAGCTGGCCAGGCCCTCAACACGGGTCTGGACTTCGTCCTCTTCGAGATCGGGGCGATGAATTGTCATCACCTCGTAGGTGCGCATGCTGTCTGTTTCCTCCTGTGGACATCCGCCCTGGACCGACGACCCGGGGGGAAGGCCCCGTCCCCGCCCTGGGGCAAGGTTGACGGAGCAGGGTGAGCGCGGCCGCGATAGCGGTCGCGGTTGGTCGGTTCGATTCTACGTGGTTGGGACGGCTGATGCGAAAAGGCTCAGCCCGCGCCGTCGATGACAAGGGCACCCGCGGCCACAATCTCGCTACCGCCGGCCGCAGGCATCTCGACCGCATAACGGAACGGTCCGGACGCCTCGTAGACCGGGCACGGGTCCGCGGCGCACGGCTCCATGACGAAGGTGTCGACCAACGCCCCGCGGTCGTCGAAGAAGCCGATGGCCAGCCGGATCAGGGTGTCCTTCATCCAGAACCCTCCGCGACTCTGGGCCGGGAAGACAAAGAGCATGCCGGCCAGCTCACCGAGATCGTCGATGCCCATGAGCCCGCGGGAACGCTCGGTGGGCTCGTCGGCCAGCGCCACCAGATGGCGCCCGGGGCCGATCTCGATCTCCACCACGTCCCATCCCGCCAGATCACCCTGGTTGGGTTGAATCGGCCCTGTCGCCGTCGATCCGGGAAGCGTCGCCGAACCGCTGCCAGACGAATCTGGGGTGGTCGTCGCCGTCGCGGTGGTGGCCTGCCCGTCGACCGAGCAGGCCACCACCAGGACCAACGCCAGCACCCTCAGGCGGATGGCAAGTCCTTCATCAGCAGGGCGGCAACTTCCTCATCGAGTTGGTAGGTCTCGGCATCGGATGGGAATTCGCCCGACTCCACCGCCTGCCGGAAGGCAGCGATTCCCTTCACCGCTTCCTCGTGTAGATCAGCGAACCGGCGGACGAATTTCGGCTGGCGCACGTAGCTGAGCCCCAGCACGTCGTGGAACACCAGAACCTGACCGTCGGTGCCCGCACCCGCCCCGATCCCGATTGTCGGAATCGACACCTCCTTGGTGATGATGTCCGCTACCAGATCAGGTATCCCTTCCAGTACGAGCGAAAAGGCCCCGGCCGCCTCGAGGGCGTGCGCGTCGCCGATCAGGTTCCTCGCCTCCTCCGCCAGCCGGCCCTGGACCCGGTATCCGCCCATGGCGTGAACGGACTGCGGGGTGAGCCCGATGTGGCCCATCACCGGAATCTCGGTTTCTACCAGGGCGGAGACCATGGCCACCCGCTTGCGGCCGCCCTCGAGCTTCACGGCCTCGGCCCCCCCTTCTCTGACCAGGCGGCCGGCGTTCCGGATGGTCTCTTCGACCGAGACGTGGTAGCTGAGCCAGGGCAGATCGGCGACCACCAGAGCCCGGGGATGGGCCCGGGTCACGGCGGCGGTGTGGAGGATCATCGTGTCCAGGTCCATGGAGATCGTGTTTTCGAACCCGTGGACGGCATTGGCCACAGAATCCCCTACGAGGATGATGTCGATGCCGGCCTCATCGCTGATCCGGGCCGACGGGTAGTCATAGGCGGTCACCATCGTGATCTTGGGTCCGCCCTTGCGGGCGCGGATCAGGGGGACCGTCACTTTGGCGACGGTATTGGCGTCTGCCATTTCGCTCCTCTCTCCCCTCCAGGTGGGTAGGGGGATCTCAAGCGCTTCACCGGATTGAGCGAGCCTCGGCCGCCAGGCAATGGTCACCCGTGCTCAGCGGTCATGCTAACCCGTCCGGCGTGACTCGACGCCCGCTGACCCCGGAGGTCGTGACGGGGGAGTCGGGCCCTTCAGCCCGCCGGGCCCCGACGGTCACAGGGGGTCTCGGCCCGGGGCCAGCGCTCGGTCCGGCCGTCGTCGCGATGGATATAGACGTAGTCGTCTCGGGTGGCCTCATCCAGGTAGATCTCGCGATTCCGGGAGGTGAGACCGGTGGCAACCGCGCCTTCCGGGATCTGGTCGAGAACCGCGTAGGTGAGGACGTCGCCCGCCTCGCCCCGCAGCTCACCCAATACCCCGTCGGAGTCCCGGGCGTACATGTCTCCGAAGAAGATCAGAAACACCACGTCCTCGTGTCCGCATTCCTCGAACCCCTGGTACTGGAGCACCTGACTGCCTTCCAGGGGCTGGCCGCTCTCGTCGAGCCAGGGCCCGAACTGATTCAGGCCGCAGGCGGCCAGAACCAGCGACATCCCCGCCAGCAGTCGCCGGCTGATATTGCTCACGGGACGGATGCGGCCCCGGCATGCGCCCGGACGAAGGCGATGTCCGCCAGGTGCTCCTCCACGCCTCCCGGTGTCTCGACGACCACCGGGGCACCAGCCCGGGCCACGACCGCCGCGAGCTGTCCGATCGGAACCTGGCCATGGCCGAGATTGGCGTGACGGTCGCGGCGGGAGTCGAAGCCGTCCCGGGAGTCATTGCAGTGCACCAGGTCGATCCGGCCGGTGGCGCTCAGCACGCGTTCTGTCAGCTCCTCCCCCGGCTCGCCCCCCGCCCAGGCATGACAGGTATCGAGCACGAAGCCCGGGCCCAGGTCGCCGACCTCAAGCCACAGTCGGGCTATCGATTCGACCCGACGAGCCACCGCCTGGTCGCCGCCGGCCGTGTTCTCAATGAGCACCGGGACCTCGGTATCGAGCTCGGCCAGGGCCTTGCGCCAGCGCGGGTAGGTGTCCTCCAACTCACCCTCTCCGGTCAGATGGCCACCGTGCACCACCACCCCCGCCGCCCCGATGGCCGCAGCAGCGTCACAGCTCTCCTGCAGGATCCGGCGGGAGGGGATCCGTATCCGCGACTCGGAGGCGGCCACGTTTATGAGATAGGGAGCGTGCACGTAGATCGGAAAGGGGCAGGCTCTGAGTTCGCGCTCGTCCGATCGGGGTAGTGGTTTCCGCCAGGACTGGGGGTTGGAGAGGAACAGCTGCACCAGATCCGCTCCCCGGGCGACCCCTGCCTCCACCGGATCCCGGGTGTCGACGTGAGCTCCCACCGATAACCGGCTCACGGCCCATCTCCGCGCTCGGGGAGAGGCGCCGGGGGCGCCGCCGCTTCGGCGGGGATGCTGCTCATGGCCACTTCGGAGACCTGCTCGGCCACGACCCCCGGTGGCTGCTCCCAGTCCGCAGCCAGCACGGCGATAGTGTCCGACTCGATCCAGCGGGCGCCCCAGGGATTGCGAGGCAGTCGATCGGGCTTGAGCGTGCGCACCCACATCGTGGGAACCACGGTGCCGTCGTCGTTCACTTCCTCGGAACCGATGTCGTCGACCTCGTCCCAGGGGATCAAGACCCCCCGGGCCAGCGGCGGTCCGAGGTGCAG
>DATHSX010000072.1:0-2439 GCA_035463935.1 Acidimicrobiia bacterium
CGTCCGCAATCGCCGCCACCGCCCCCGCGGTTACCTGTAGAGGCCGATCGGGATCGATGGGGGCGGGGGGGTCATGCCCGGTGGGACCCCACTCGACCCGATACTCTACGCCGAGAAACTCCGCGGCCTTCCGGAGGGTGGTGAGGCTCTCGGCCCGGGCGCCGGTGCGCGTCTGGATGACGAGTTCCGTGCCCTCGAGCCGGACCTGTCGGTCGGGACCGAAGAAGGGAGTTCCGAAGCCGCCGGCGGTATACCGAAGCCCGACCTTGCCGGAGGCCGCATAGCGGGCCGGGGCAAGGGCATGGAATGCCACCTGGTTCAGGTCGAGCACGGTCTCGGCGTAACCGTGGGGAAGCTCGGTGAGCCGGCGCCACGGTCCGAGCCAGCGGTCGACGCAGAATCCGGCGAGGGCGGGCCGGTCCCGGGCCATTTCGTACCAGCTCACGTCGCCGGCGGTGGTGGGAGTCACCACCCGGCTGCCCGGCGGCGCCTCTCCTACCGCCGCCGGATCATCGGCCCGGTATTCCCCGTCGTTGATCGCTGGTGGGGAAGGTTCGAGTACCCGGGCGACATGCCTCTCCGGCAGTAGTGACTGAGCCTCGAGGCGAGCATCACGAATTCGGGACAAATACGGTCAGTTCGCGGTTACCGGAGCAGACGGTTTTCGCCAGAACAGCATCAGCTGGCCGATGCCGGCGAGGAATCCGCCCAGACCGATCAGCAGGTTCCAGGTGCTACCGAGATCGAATCCAATGACTTGATCCAGGCTGTACTCGCCGCCACCGGTCCAGGCAATCACAAAAGAGACCCAAGCCAGCACGTTCACGTACTCCCAGCCCTCCCCTTTCCGGAAGATGAAGAATCCGTTGAAACGGTGGATGGAGCCCGCCGCCACGGTCATGGTGGCGATGACGGCTGCTGCCGCGAAAGGGGTCAGGAGTCCCAACACCAGGAGGGTTCCGGCCGCCAACTCCGTCACCGTCGACATCCGGGCTTGCATCGGCGCCGCCCGAAAGCCGACGCGGGCGAACCAGTTGGCGGTGCCCTCTAGATTGCGCCCATGGTTGACGCCATGAGCGATGATGGTGAGACCAACGAGGATCCTGAGGATCAGCAGACCGCCATCGATCGGGTTCATGGCGGCGAGGATACGCGTTATCGACCGCCCCCGTCGGGCGGATTGGTGATCGATCGTCAGCAGGTCCGCCAGCTCGATGCCACCGATCCTCTCGCCGGCGTCCGCGAGCAATTCGCACTGCCCGCGGGTGTCGTCTATCTCGATGGCAACTCCCTCGGGCCCCCTCCCCGTTCGGCTGCCGCGGCGTTGAGCCGAACCTTGACGGAGTGGAGCCAGGACCTGATCCATGGATGGTTCGAGCACGGATGGGTCGATCTGCCTGCCACCATCGGAGCCCGGCTGGAGCCGATCCTCGGGGCGGAACCGTCCTCGGTGATGGTCGGCGACTCGACCACTGTCAACCTCTACAAGGCAGTGCATGCGGCGTGCGACTTACACGACGGCGATCTGCTCACCGATTCCGGCAACTTCCCCACCGACCTCTATGTGCTCAGCGAGGTAGCCCGCCGGCGCGGACGCTCATTGCGGATGGTCGAACCGGAAGCGGTGCTGGGGTCGATCGACGATGGTGTGGGCATCGTCAGTCTGACCCAGGTCGACTACCGGACCAGCCGGCTACACGATCTCCCGGCCATTACCGCAAGGGCTCACCGGGCCGGAGCACTGGTGATATGGGACCTGTCCCACAGCGCGGGGGTGATGCCCATCGACCTAGCGGCTAACGGGGTCGATCTCGCCGTGGGTTGCGGCTACAAGTATCTGAACGGTGGCCCGGGGGCGCCGGCCTATCTCTATGCCGCCCCGGCACTGCAGCAGGAACTGGCCAATCCCATCACCGGTTGGTTTGGCCACACTGACCCCTTTTCCTTCAGCCCCTCATTCGCGGCGGCTCCGGGTATCGAGCGGATGCGGGTGGGCACTCCCCACGTGCTGTCGATGGTCAGCCTCGACGCCGCCCTGGCGACCTTCGACGGTCTGTCGTTCCAGGAAATCAGGGCCAAGTCGGTTCGGCTGACCAGCCTCCTCATCGAACTGGTCGACCAGGAATTAGGGGATCGAGTGGAGGTCGTCACCCCCCGCTCGGCCGCGGAGAGGGGAAGTCACGTCAGTCTCCGCCACGGCGAGGCAGCCCGGGTAGTCAAACAGGTCATGGCGGCGGGAGTCATCTGCGACTTCCGTCCGCCGGACCTGATCAGACTCGGCCTGTCGCCGTTGTTCAACACGTTCGACGAGGTCGGGAGGGCCGTCAGCGCGCTCCTCCCCTGCTTGTGACGGTTCGAGCCGTACGCGGTGGTCACGCGTCACAAGAACCGGGGGATAGGGCCTAAACCCACCACCGCTGAGATCGCCATGTCGCCTCT
>DATHSX010000073.1:0-6217 GCA_035463935.1 Acidimicrobiia bacterium
CAGCCCGAAGGCGCTCGCCCAGCGCACGATCAAATTCATCCAAGTGACTCGGCCTCCTACCCAGGCGGAAGGCTACCACGGAGAGTGGCCGGATCGCACCCGGGATTTGCCCTTTTACCGAACCGGCACAACACGGCGCTGGCCACCGCCGCCGTCTCCACCCGTAGCACTGTCCGCCCCAGCCCAAGTCGCCTGGCGCCATCGGGGATCTCCCCGGCAGCCCACCCACCCTCCGGGCCGATGGCCACCACAATCTCCCCCGCCCCCTCCGGGGGGAGGTCATCGCCGCCCAGGTCAGCAAAGAATGCCCCGGCCCTCAGCGCCCCCGGGCCTACCCACTTTGGATCCACCTCCATCAGCCAGGCTCCCCGGCTTTGTTCGAGGGCGGCGATGGCCCAGGCCGCAGCTCGGGCTGACTCGGGCGGCCGCCCGGCTCCGAATCGGGTCTGAAGCCACAACAATCTGCTCACTTCCAGCTCAGCCAGCTTCTCCACCAGGAACCGCACCCGGTCCCTCTCGTGCGGTGGAGCGACGGCCAGGGTCAGACTGACCGGCGGCGCCTCGAGTTTCGACTCACTGCCTCGAAGGACCGATGCCGGCCTGAAACGCCCCGCGCCGACGGTGCCGCGTCCGTCCGTATAGGTCACTTCGCTCCCCGGATCGAGCCGCAGTACGCGTTCGAGATGGTGAGCCTTCTGCCGGGGCAGAGCTATCTCGTCGGCGATCCAGGGGCCGGCGAGCAGCAGATGGGGGATGTGGGCCACTTAACGGGCGCGGCGGCGCCGGCCGGTGGGTTTGGCGGGCCTTTCCCCCCGCAACCGAGCGAAGGTCCTCAAGGCCTCCTCTTCCTCCGGCGACAGCTCGACCGGCACTTCCAGGACGGCCTGGACGAGGAGATCGCCCCGACCCCGCCGGCCGAGGTGGGCGGTGCCAAGGCCGCCCAGGCGAAACACGGTTCCGGGCTGGGTACCCGCCGGGATTTCGAGCGCTTCGGTTCCGCCTTCCAGTAGCGGAATGTCGACCTTGGTTCCCAACGCCGCTTCTGCCATCCCCAGCCGCAGCGGGTGGATCAGATCGTCGGCCTGACGGTCAAAGTCCGGATGCGGCCGCGTCCGCACTTCGACATGGAGATCGCCGGCCACCCCGCGGCGCCCCGGGAACTCCCCCCGTCCCGAGAGGCGCAGACGGGTTCCGGCGGGCACCCCGGCCGGAATCTCCACCCTGACCTTGCGCTCGCCGTTGACGGCTCCTGTTCCGCGGCAGTTCTGGCAAGGATCTGAAACGATGGTCCCCTGACCGGCGCAGGTGCTGCAGGCGGCCAGAGTCATCATGGTTCCAAGCAGCCCCCTTCGAGCGACCCTGACGCTGCCGGCGCCTCCGCAGGTGGGACAGGTCACGGGAGAGGTGCCCGGGGCGGAGCCGTCTCCGTTGCAGACCTCACACACCAGTTGGGTCCGAAAGCTGATTTCCGTTTCGCCCCCAAACGCGGCAGTGGCCAGGTCGACCTCGGCGCCCACCAGCAGATCCCGGCCTCGGGGCGCTGCGGTCCGCCCTCCCGGTGCGCCGAACAGGCCGCTGTCGCCAAATACGGACCTGATCAGATCATCCAGTCCCCCGAACCCGGAAAGGAGGTCGCCGAAGTCGAGGGTGTCCCCCCGGTCATAGGCTCGCCGTCGGTCCGGGTCGGACAGCACCTCATACGCCTCCGCTATCCGCCGAAACCGCGCCTCGGCCTGGGGATCGGCGGGATTGGCGTCCGGGTGGGTTTCGCGGGCAAGCCGGCGGAAGGCCCGCTTGATGTCGTCCAATGACGCGTCACGCGTCAGGCCCAGATCGGCGTAGTAGTCCCTGGCCATGTTCTCAGGTTATGAGCCGATTCGATCTTCTAGCTCGCGGCCGACTCTCTCGACAGCCGAGATGGCGGTCTTGTAGTCCATCCGCATCGGCCCGATGACGCCGATCGAACCTTCGGATCCACCCGCCTCGTAGGTCGCCGAGACCACCGCCAGATCGACGTCCTCCGACACCGGGAGCTCGGTCCCGATCCGGATAGAAACGCCCGAGGCGTGGGCGAGGAGATTGAGCACCTCGGCCTCGCGCTCGAGGACCTCGAGCACCCGATGAACGGCGCCGACGCTGTCCCACAATTCGGTCATCTGACGCGTGCCACCGACGTAGATCTCCCCGGCGAGGCTGGCCGCTCGCTCCAGGAATCCCAAAACAGCCTCACCGATGAGACAGACCGCCTCGGAGCGGCCGGCGAAGAGATTGGCATGGTCCCCCAGCTTTCCCGGCTCGCGTCCGACCACGATCGGCGTCAGCAGGCGCTCGGCCTCGGCCAGGTCATCAATACTGATCGGCAGATCCAAACGAACCTGCTGCTGGGTCACGCGGCCCCGATCCGTCACCACCACCACCATCGACGCCTGCGTTCCCAGCATCACCAGATGCAGGGCACGCACGATTTCCCCACCTGTGCCCGGACCCACGACGACCGCCGGGTAGTGCGTGACGTCCGCCAGCAACTGGGAGGTGGCCTTCAACAGGTTGGAGAGTCCGAGCTGCACCGAGGAGAAGAAACCGGCGATTCTCGCCTGGTTGGAGGAATTGAGTCGGCCCTTACCCAGCTGGTCGACGTAGTAGCGGTAGGCCCGGGAGGTGGGAATCCGACCGGCCGAAGTGTGAGGCTGGATCACAAAGCCGTCACGTTCGAGGACGGCGAGGTCGTTGCGGATGGTGGCGGCCGAAACGCCCATGCGGGTAAGTTCCAGGATCGAGCGGGAGCTGACCGGTTCTCCAGTCTGAATGTGTGCCTCGACCAGCGCCCGGAGGACATCCGAACGACGTTCCTCCAACATCGCCTCCAAACTAGCAGTCCCGGGGCGTCACCTTTAGCACTCAGGGGGTATCGAGTGCTAACAGGGCCCGTGCTACCGCATCGGTTAGGAGCGGGCGGAGCACCACGAGCCGCCTTTCCGAGAATGCGATGACGCCGGCCTGACGCAGCCGGTCACCAGCCTGGCTCGTTCTCAGGCCCTCACCACCCGGGCCTGCGATGACCCCCGCCGCCCGCCGGATCCCGAGGAATAGCCGCTCGACCTCGCGATCCCATCCCTCCACTACCTCCGAGCCGGCCGTTGGAGATACGCCGCCCTCGATAGCTTCGAGGTACGAGTCGATCCGGCGGAAGTTACGGGAGCGGACGCTGCCCCGAAAGCGATGAGCCCCCGCACCGAAGGCCATGTACTCGGCCTGGGCCCAAACGGCCAGGTTGTACCGGACGTGATGGCCGGGCCGGGCCCAATTGGACACCTCGTACCTGACCAGACCGGCCCGCTCCAACCGCTCCTGGGCGTACTCGTACTCGTCGGCCTGAAGGTCGGGATCGGGAGCGGTGCCGCCCGCGGCAACATCCCGGCCCATCTCCGTCCCCGGCTCCACCGTCAAGGCGTAGCACGAGATGTGGTCCGGCTCCAGTTCCAGGGCCCGTTCGACGGTCTCCTGCCACGCGGCCATGGGCTCACCGGGGGTCCCGAAGATGAGGTCCAGATTTATCGAGCGGAATCCGGCCCGGCGGGCCACCTGCACAGCCCGGACGATCTGGTCGGGGTCATGCAGCCTGCCAAGGGCATGCAGGGTCGGAGCCGAAAAGCTCTGAGCGCCGAATGACACCCGATTGAGGCCCGCCTCCACGAGCCCGTCGGCCAGGGCCGGGCTCCAATCCTCCGGGTTCGCCTCGAGGGATACCTCCGGATCGGGGCCCAACCCCAACTGCCTTTCCATCCGCCCAACAAGGCGGATGAAGGCGGAAACCGGCATCCGGCTGGGGGTGCCGCCTCCGAAGTAGACAGAGTCAAGCGGACGCCAGGGGGCCTCGCGGTCGATCTCCCGCTCCAGGGCCTCCGCGTATCGATCGACCAAGTAGTCCCGCCCGGCGACCACCGCAAAGTCGCAGTACGGACAGACCCGAGCACAGAAAGGCAGGTGGATGTAGGCCGCCGACCAATCGGCGGCGGCGTCGGCCAGGGCCGGCGAGTCGGGGGTCCGGACCTCGCCAACCAGCGGCTCAGTCGGCATCGACCCGGAGTGCGGCCACAAAGGCTTCCTGGGGCACCTCCACCGACCCCACCATCTTCATCCGCTTCTTCCCTTCCTTCTGGCGCTCGAGCAGCTTGCGCTTTCGGCTGATGTCACCGCCGTAGCACTTGGCCAGCACGTCCTTCCGCCGGGCCTTGACCGTCTCCCGGGAAATGATCCGCCCGCCGATGGCGGCCTGAATCGGCACGTCGAACATCTGGCGAGGGATCAAGGCCTTGAGCCGTTCGGTCATCATCCTGCCGTAGCCGTTGGCCTTGTCCCGGTGCACGATCGAAGAGAAGGCGTCGACCGGGGTGTTATTGAGGAGGATGTCCACCTTCACCAGATCGGAGACCCGGTATCCGGCCGGTTCGTAGTCGAGGGACGCGTAACCCTTCGTGCGCGATTTCAGCATGTCGAAAAAGTCGAAGACCACCTCCCCCAGCGGTACCAGATAGGTCAATTCGACTCGCTCGGGTGAGATGTAGTGCATGCCGACCTGCTCGCCCCGACGGGTCTGGACCAGTTCCATGATGGCGCCGATGTACTCGCTCGGCGCGATGATCATGGCCTTCACGTAGGGCTCTTCGATCTGGCTGCGCGCATCGGGATCGGGAAGATCCTGGGGGGATTTGATCTCGGTGACCTGCCCGTCGATCAGCTTCACCCGGAAGGCCACCGAAGGGGCCGTCGCCACGAGGTCGAGGTCGTACTCCCTTTCCAGCCTTTCGCGAACGATCTCCATGTGAAGCAGGCCCAGGAAGCCCAGGCGGAAGCCAAAGCCGAGGGCCCGGCTGGTCTCGGGTTCGTACTGGAGGGAAGCGTCGTTGAGGGTCAGCTTTTCGAGGGCCTCCCGCAGCCGTTCAAAATCGTCACCATCGGTGGGGAACAAACCCGAGAACACCATCGGCTTGGGCTCGGCGTATCCGGGCAACGGCCCGGCCGCCGGACGGCGGGACGACGTGACCGTGTCCCCTACCTTGATGCGGCCAATCTCCTTGACGCCGGTTATCAGATAGCCCACCTCGCCCGGCCCGAGTGAGGAGACGGGAACCGCCTTGGGGGTGAGCACCCCCACCTCTTCGGTCGTGTGCCCCTCACCCGTCGCCATGAACTGGATGCGCTCCCCGGCTGAAAGTGTCCCGTCCATGACCCTCAAGTAGCAGACCACCCCGCGATAGGTGTCGTAGTAGCTGTCGAAGACCAAAGCCCGCAGTGCGGCCTCGGGGTCACCGGCCGGCGCGGGGATCCGCCGGACGATCTCCTCCAGTAGCCCTTCCACACCCTCCCCGGTCTTCGCTGATAGAGCAAGGACCTCATCCGGGCCACCACCAAGGACACCGACCAGTTCGGCTGTCACCCGTTGCGGGTCGGCCGCCGGGAGATCGATCTTGTTCAGCGCGGGAATGATCTCGAGCCCGGCGTTGATGGCCATGTAGGCATTGGCCAGGGTCTGGGCCTGTACGCCCTGGGCGGCGTCGGCGAGGAGCAATGCGCCTTCACAGGCGGCGAGAGACCGGGACACTTCATAGGAGAAGTCGACGTGGCCGGGGGTGTCGATCAGGTTGATGACGTAGTCATGGCCATCGACCGCCCGGTATTGCAGGCGGACCGCCTGGGCCTTGATGGTGATCCCGCGCTCGCGCTCGAGGTCCATCGAGTCGAGCACCTGCTCTCTCATGTCGCGGGCGGAGACGGCCCCGGTCAGCTCGAGCAAGCGATCGGCCAGGGTCGACTTGCCATGGTCGATGTGGGCAATGATGCAGAAATTCCGGATACGCGCTGAGGGAAACATGGTGATGGGGGGCGGCTCGCATTGTATCGAGAAGCTCCCTGCTGCTATCGTTGGCTTCCCGGCGACCCGTCAGCAATCCTGACATCCGTCGCCATCCATCACCCAACAGGATTGTCTCTGCCGCCATGGCCAACATCAAGTCACAGATCAAGCGCAATCGCCAAAACGCGGTTCGCGCCGCCCGCAACAAAGCCGTCAAGTCCGAGCTGAAGACCCGCGCGAAGGCGGTCGATGCCGCGTCCGCATCCGGGGAGGACGCCGCCGAACTTCTGCGCACCGCTCAGAAGCGGATAGACATGGCGGCAGCCAAGGGCATGCTGCACCCCAACACGGCCGCCCGTCGCA
>DATHSX010000074.1:0-10138 GCA_035463935.1 Acidimicrobiia bacterium
TGGGATCGCCGACCTCGGCCACCAGTACCTCGACTTCGTATGGCTTGGGCTCTCGGGAGAAAATCGCTCCCAAGGCCTCGGAGAAGGTCGTGGCCAGCGCCTGGGCATTGACGTCGTCGCGGCTGTAGAGATATCCCATCAAGTCGGCCTGACGGATCCCGGCCTTGCGCAACGTCTCGAACTCGTTGTAACGCCCGACGCCAGCAAAGGCAATGCGGTCGTATACCTCGCTGATCTTGCGCAGCGCGGTGGAGGGATTCTCGGCCAGGAGCAGCAACCCGTCGGCGTATTCGATGGCGGCGATCGACCGGCCACGGGCGATACCTTTGCGGGCGAACTCGGCCTTGTCACGGACCAACTGCTCCGGAGCGACGTAGAAGGGAATCGTCATCGGATCTGTTCCACGGCGGTCTCCGCCGCCGGGCGGATCTCCTCATCGGCCAGCTCGCGCACACCGTCGGGACCGATCACCAGCACGGTGGGGAGAATGCCCCGGCGCAGGTCGGGACCGCCCGTGGCGGTGTCCTCCTGAGCGGCGGCCACCAGAGCGGCAACGCCGACGGTGACTGCCTGCTCTGCGGTGAGCCCTTCTGACCAGGCGGTGCGCAAATACGACTTGGCGAGGCGGGCGCCGGAGCCGTTCGACCCGAAATCGTTCTCCTCGTAGCGGCCCCCCACGACGTCATAGGTGTAAAGCCGGCCCCGGCCCGCCAGGGTGTCGAAGCCCGCGAACAGCGGCACCACCACCAGCCCTTGAAAGGCCATCGCCAGCTGGTTGCGCACCAGGCGGGCTAGAAAGGCAGCCTTGCCCTCCAGAGTCAGACGGTGACCTTCGATCTTCTCGAAGTGTTCCAGCTCGACTTGGAAGAGGCGCACCATTTCGAGGGCCAACCCGGCGGTGCCGGCGATGGCCACCGCCGAGTAGTTGTCGGCCGGGAACACCTTCCGTATGTCCCGGTGCGCCACCTGGTTGCCCTCCGTTGCCTGGCGGTCCCCGACCATCACAACCCCGTCCGCATGGCGCAGGGCCAGCACGGTCGTGCCCTCCGGCATCTGGGCGGGACGCCCGAGCTCAGCTCGCCCGGGCAGTTCGACGGCGGGCGCGTAGCCCATGACCGATAGGAGATCTGTGAAGCTCGAGCCGGGGGCGGGGATGTCGAACAGCAGCGGAAGCCGGGGGCCTGGGCTCACTCGCCACCCTTCTGGATGTAGTTTTTTACGAACTCCTCGGAGTTCTCTTCCAGCACCTGGTCTATTTCGTCGAGCAACTCGTCGAGCTTGCGATCGTCGGCTTCCGCCCGGAGAGCCGCGGTGTCCTCGTCGACATCGGGCCGTTCGGCCTCCTTGGGGCGCCGGACCTTTTCACGTTCTGCCATCAATGTCCTCCGAGAGCGGCAATCAGACCGGCGGCATCATCCACCGAGTCGAGCAGGGCTCCCACCCGGAGGCGGTCGCCACGCAGTGGTTCCATCATAGGAACCCGCTTGAGATGGGATTCGCCGGTGTCAAACACCAGCGAGTCCCAGTTGGCGGCTACCAGGGAGCCGGGGAAACGGGACACGCAGGTGCCCCGGAAGTAAGCCCGGGTCCGCTCCGGGGGGAAAGTCTCGGCCCGCTGGATCTCGTCGTCGGTGAAGAGGCGCCGGATCTGGCCCCGGGCGGTCAGGTGGCGGTAGAGACTGCGGCCCGGGTCGACGTCGTGGTACTGGATGTCAAGGGCCTTGAGCTTGGGGTCGGCCCACGAGAGGCCATCGCGTTCGATGTAGCCCTCCAGAAGCCGCAGTTTGGCGGCCCAGTCGAGGCGGTCGGCGATGCGGCGGGGGTCGGTCTCGAGGTCGGACAGGATCCCTTCCCAGGTGTCGATCACCCGGACTGCCACCTCGTCGTCGGCCAGTTCCCCCTCCACGTATTTCTTGAGCCAGTCGTGATAACGCCATTGCAGTTCAAGAGCCGTCGCAGTACCGCCACCGTCGAGTTCGAGGGGACGGCGCAAGGTCAGGTCGTGGCTGGCCCGCCAGCAGGCCTCGACCGGATCGGCCAGGTCGAGCGGGTCGGGCAGTGCCCCGTCCTCGAGCGCAGCCAGGAAGAGGGCGGTCGCACCCAGCTTGAGGAAGATCTGGACTTCGGAGAGGTTGGCATCGCCGATGATGACGTGGAGCCGCCGGTACTTGCTGGGGTCGCCGTGGGGCTCGTCGCGGGTGTTGACGATGGGCCGCTTCAGGGTGGTCTCCAGCCCTACCTCCTCCTCGAAGAAATCGGCTCGCTGGGTGATCTGGAAACCTGTTTCCGGCCGGCCGTTCTCGGCCCCCACTTTGCCGGCCCCGGTGAAGATCTGACGGGTGACAAAGAAGGTGGTGGCGAACCTGATGACGTCCCCGAACGGGGTTTCCCGGGAGAGCAGATAGTTCTCGTGGGCCCCGTAGGAGTTGCCCTTACCGTCGGAGTTGTTCTTGTAGAGCGACATCCGCTGGCCCGTCTGGAGAAGTTCGGTGGTGGCAGCCGCCGCGCGGAACATGATCATCTCTCCGGCCTTGTCGTACAGAGCCCCCTCGAGCGCATCGAAGCACTCCGGACCGGAGTACTCCGGATGAGCGTGATCGACGTAGAGGCGGGCCCCGTTGGAGAGCACGGCGTTGACCAGAGCCCCCTCCGGGTCGGCCACTCCGTATCCCTCGTGCCCAAAGCCGCGGGCGTCGCGGCCGGGTGATTCCTCTTCGTAGGACCACTGCACCCGGACCCGTCGCCCCGGATAAGAATTGACCAGCTGGGCCGAGGCCAAAGCGGGGTTGAAATCCCGGGAGGGGCGGACGCTGATCCCGTACTCGGTTTCGGTACCGAGCACTTTGTGCACGGCCATGGCCTAAAGGTACTGACCGCCCGAGACGGCCTCGATGAGCCGGCTCTCGGACTCGCCCCCGACCAGGGTCCGCACGTAGACGATCCGCTCGCCCTTCTTGCCGGAGATCTTCGCCCAGTCGTCGGGGTTGGTGGTGTTGGGGAGGTCCTCGTGCTCCCTGAACTCCTGCTTGATCGCCGCCAGCAGATCGGACCGGCGGATGCCGGCACTGCCGCCGGCGATCTCACGCTTGATGGCGTCTTTCTTGGCCCGGCGGACGATGTTCTCGATCATCGCCCCCGACGAGAAGTCCTTGAAGTAGAGGACCTCCCTGTCTCCGTTGGCATAGGTGACCTCTAGGAACCGGTTCTCCTCGCCCTCCGAGTACATCGCCGCCACCGTGGCGTCGATCATCTCGTCCAGCATCCGCGCCGGGTCGCCTTCGCAGGCGGCCAGTTCGTCCGTGTCGAACGGGATCTCGCCACTCAGGTAGATGCGGAAGATCTCCCGAGCGGCAGCCGCTTCCGGGCGCGAGATCTTGATCTTCACGTCGAGGCGGCCGGGGCGGAGGATGGCGGGATCGATCAGGTCCTCGCGGTTGGAGGCGCCGATCACGATGACGTTCTTCAGCGATTCCACCCCGTCGAGTTCGGAGAGGAGTTGAGGAACGATGGTCGATTCCACGTCGGAACTGATGCCGCTCCCCCTGGTGCGAAAGAGTGAGTCCATCTCGTCGAAAAAGACGATGACCGGGACTCCCTCGTCCGACTTCTCCTTGGCGCGCTGAAAGATGAGCCTGATCTGGCGCTCGGTCTCCCCTACCCATTTGTTGAGCAGCTCAGGGCCTTTGATGTTGAGGAAATAGGAACGGGCGTCGGGCCGTCCGGTCCGCTCCGCCACCGCCTTGGCCAGGCTGTTGGCCACGGCCTTGGCGATCAGGGTCTTACCGCAGCCGGGGGGGCCGTAAAGGAGAATGCCCTTGGGCGCGTCCAGCCCGTAGCGCAGGAAGAGATCGCGATGGAGATAGGGCAGTTCGACCGCGTCTCTGATTTCTTCGATCTGCACACCGAGACCACCGACCTGCTCATAACTGACGTCGGGGATCTCCTCGAGGACCAGTTCCTCGACCTCGGGGCGAGCGAGGCGTTCAACGACCAGCCCGGCCCGGGGATCGATGCGGACAAAGTCGCCGGCCCGCACCCGGATGTCGGTCATCGAGTCGGCCATCGACACCACCTTCTCGTCGTCGGCGTGGGCGATCACCACCAGGCGGCCGTCGTCGAGCTTCTCCCGCACCCGCACCACCTCGCCGGTGGGATCGAAGGTGCGGATATCGATGATCGTGAACGATTCGTTGAGGAGTACCTCCTGGCCCTTCTGCAAGAGCTTCACTTCGACGGCCGGCTGGGCCACTACCCGCAGCTTGCGATTGCCGGAGACAATGTCGACGGTGCCGTCGTCGTTGACAGCGGTGACGGTGCCGAAGCTGTTGGGCGGCGAAGTGAGCTTGTCCACCTCGGCGCGGAGGACCGAGAGCTGCTCACGGGCCTCTTCGAGCACCGTCGCCAGCTTGTCATTCTGGGCGAGCGATCGGGAGAGCTTCTCGTGCGACTCGGCCAACCGGGTTTCGAGGTCCTGCACCCGGCGGGGAGCCTCCTGGAGGCGGCGGCGCAGACCAACGACCTCGTCTTCGAGAGTCGCCAACTGTCGGCGGAGGTCCGCTGCTTCCTCGTTCCCGCTTGGGCTCATTACCGCTCCTGGCTAGTCCTACCCTTCAGGCAGTATACGAAGGGGTCGGCTTATCGCTAGGAGTATCGGAACCGGCCGGGCCAGAGAACAGTGGGGATTAGAATCGAGCCCCGGTTGCTACCGGGAGTATGAGTGAAAGTCTGGATAGATCAGGATCTCTGCACGGGCGATGGTCTCTGCGAGGAGATCGCCCCCGACGTCTTTCTTCTGCTGGACGACGGGCTGGCGTATGTTCGTGAAGGAGCAACGATCTATGCCACCGCCAAGGGCAATTCCCAGGGCGCCCAGGGCGTGGCGGCGGTGCCTTCCGGCCAGGAGGACATCACCATTGAAGCCGCCGAGGAATGCCCCGGGGAGTGCATCTTCATCGAGCCCTGAGCCGGCCGCGGGAACCGGTCGAGCTGGCCTCCTTCGGCGATCTTGGCGGGCACCGGGACAGCCGCTCCGCGCAGCTACGACGAGTGACCCGTCAGCTCAGAACTCAGTCAGCTCAGAACTCGGAGAGTTGGGACTCGTGGCTGACGGCTCGCCCATAGTGCATCCCGGATAGCCTTCCCGCTCCATGTCCACCGTGCTTGCCCGGGTATCGGGGGTCGACGGGCCGGGGATCACCGCCGGTCTCATGGAGGTGCTTTCCTCCGGCGGTTGCACCCTCTATGACGTCGAACAGGTGGTGCTGCACGATCGGCTCAACCTGAGCGTCCTGTTCTCGGTCCCCGAGGGCCAACCCACGATCCGCGACGTCCTCTTTTACGCCTGGGAAAAGGGACTCCAGGCCGATTTCGAGCAGATCGACGAAGGCCAGCCCGCCCCGGTCAAGCCCCGATTCGCCGTGAGCGTCATCGGCGCACAGATCGGCCCCGAGGCCTTCGGCGCCGTGGCCACTGCCATCGCTGACGGCGGCGGGAACATCGATCGCATCGAGCGGCTCTCTCGCTACCCGGTAGTCAGTTATGAACTGGCGGTCAGCGGAGGCGACCAGGAGGCTATGCGCGCCTCCCTCCTCGAGACCGCCGCCCTCCACCACGTCGACGTGGCGGTGCAGGCCGAAGGGATCGCCCGCCGCTCCAAGCGCCTGGTGGTGCTCGACGTCGATTCGACCCTCACTCAGGACGAGGCCATCGATCTACTCGCCGATGAGGCCGGCCTCGCCGCCGAGGTGGCGACACTGACCAGTCGGGCCATGAGCGGCCAGATCGACTTTGCGACTGCCCTGACCCAACGGGTCGCCCTCCTCGCCGGCCTCCCGGTCGAGGCCCTCGAGCGGGTGTGGGAGCGGATCCGGCTTACCCCCGGCGCCCGCACGTTCGTCCGCACCTTGCGGAGGTTGGGGATGCGACTGGCCATCGTCTCGGGGGGGTTCACCTATTTCACGGACCGTCTGCAAAGGGACCTGGGCCTCGACTACGCCTTCGGCAACGAACTGGAGATCGTTGATGGCCACCTCACCGGTCGGCTGCTAGGCGCTCCCATCGACCGGGCCCGCAAGGCCGCGATCCTTCGCGAGGTGGCGCAGGCCGAGAACATCCCGCTGGATCAGACCGTGGCCATCGGGGACGGGGCGAACGACCTCGACATGCTCGCCACGGCGGGCCTGGGGATCGCCTTCAACGCCAAGCCAGTGCTGCGGGACGTTGCGGACACCGCGGTGTCGGTGCCATATCTGGACGCCATCCTCTTCCTCCTCGGGATTCGCCGTGAGGAGGTCGACGCTGCCGATACCAGCGGTACCTCCGAACGGATACCCGTTCCGGGTCTGCCGCCCGTCTGATTTCCGTTCTCATGGCTGTACTGGCTCTGGCGCGAACGGCGGATTGACCTTTCGAGCCACCACCAGAAAGCCGGTGTGGCCGACCATGCGGTGATCGGGGCGAACCGAGCGGCCTTCGACGGTCCAGGTTCGGAACAGGGTCTCCGAGATCTCGATCTGGTCGTAGCGTCCGGTCTCTCGCATGGCGTCGGTGAGGGTCTGAAGCTGGGGGACGGTGGGGAGGTAAGCGCACAGGATCCCGCCCCCGGGCTGGTGCTCGGCCGCCACCGCTACCGCATGCCAGGGTTCGGGCAGGTCGAGCACCAACCGCTCGGGCCGGACCTCGGCGATTACATCCTCCACCTCGCCAATGCGAAGGTCCAGGTGGTCGGGAATCGCACCGAGCCACCGGGCAATGGTCTTGCGGGCGTGGGCGGCGTGGTCGTCTCGGCGCTCGACGCTGATCACCCGACCGGTAGGACCGACGAAGCGCAGCAGGGCCAGGGTCAGCGCTCCCGAACCGGTGCCGGCTTCGAGCACGGTCATGCCCGGGCCGATATCGGCGTAGATCGCTACCGGGCCCATGTCCTTCGGATAGACCACCGTGGCCCCTCGCGGCATCTTCAATACGAAGTCGGCGAGGCGGGGACGCAATGCCAGCAGGGCTCCGCCGCCCGTCGACCGGACTCGCAGCCCCGCCTCCTGGCCGATCAGCTGATCGTGTCCGACTATGCCCAGGTGGTAGTGGAACTGGCCGCCCTCCTGGAGTCGGATCAGGTAGCGGCGGCCCTTGTTGTCGATGAGCAGGGCGTTGTCGCCGTCGACGAAGGGTCCGCTCACACGACCTGCCGGCGAGAGACCGTCAACCGTTGCAGCTTGCAGAAGGCGCAGACCTCACCGGTGGTCGGCTGCCCGCAAAACGAACACTCCCGGAGATCGACCCCCTCACCCGGCGGGAAGTGTTCGGCTCCCCGTTCCAGGAAACCAAACAGGAAGCTCGCCTTGATGCCCGGCGACTCCTCCTCGAGGCGGTTGAGCCATTCCTTGTAACGGTTGAGGGTGTTGCCGCTCGACAGCGGACACTCCTCCACCTCGTATTCGATGCCGGCGAGGACCGCGTAGGCGGCGGTTTCCCGCTCGGCGACCCTGATCAGGGGCTTAACCTTCCGGGCCAGCCCCTGGGGAGTGGCCGGCAGGACCGGGCGCTGGCGGCCCAGATAGTCGGAGTTCCATTGCAGGACATTGGAAAAGAGGGTGGCGGCCTCGTCGTCGAGGTTGTGGCCCATCACCAGCACGTCGTAGCCGGCGGCGTCGGCCACCTGGTTGAGGATGTAGCGCTTGGACAGGCCGCAGGCCGAGCAGGGACTGCGATGCGAGGCGGCGGCCGCCTCCGGAACCGAGAACTGGTACTCCTCCGGGACGTCGACCATCTGGAGGCTGAGGCCCCGGGACGCAGCAAACTCATGGGAGAGGCGGGCGCTGTCGGAGCTATAGCCCCCGATCCCCAGATGGAGGTAGACCCCGTCGACCTCGTAGCCGAGGCCGGTGAGGATGTCCCAGAGGGCGAGGCTGTCCTTGCCTCCGGACACGCCGAGTACGAGCCGATCGAGCGGCCCGAACATCTTGAAGTCGTGGATGGTCCGCTCCACCTGGCGGCGGACATGCTCGAGGAAGTGCTCCCGGCAGAAGTTGGCGTGATGCCGCCTGACCTGGATCACGGCCCTCGCCCGACACACCCGGCATTTCATCTCAACCCCCCGAGATCACCGGCCGCAACTCGACCGTATCGTCGTCCTCCAGCGGATCCTCGTTGGTGAGCAACTCTCCACTCCGGATCGCCAAGAACGACTCGGAGACGAGTTCGAGGCGCCGGAAGAGGTCGGCTACCCGCCGGACCCCGGTCAGCTCCACCTCGCGCCGGGGATTGCGAAGGACGACCTTCATCGGAACAGAGTCAGAGCCGACGCCACGATGGCGAGCACCATGGCGATCACGACCACCCAGGTAACGGTCTGGACCATGCGCCGGTTCCGGTTCATCGAAGACGGGCCCGGCTCTTGCGCCGGGAAAGGGGTTTGAGCTCGGTCGCCATCTCCTGGCTTACCACGATGCGGTTCCCGCCGGCGACACTGGGACGGATCACGATCGCCTGACCCTCTTTCAGCTCACGGCGGTAGATCAACTCGCGCCGCTCGCGGGTGCGGCTCCGGCGCCACAAGCCGACCGCCACTAACAGCGCCCCGGTATAGAGAGAACGCTGATCTCCGGTCCGCAGCCCGTGCAGGGCCCGGTTGAACCCGTCGCTGAGCGGGTTCAAATCCGGTACACCTCCACTACCGCCCTTCCCGAGCGCCCCTTGCGGCGCCCCAGCCAGTAGGCCAGGCCGACGGCCATGACCACCGCCAGGCCGGTCAGCGCCGCAACGTTCTGCGCCGTCTGCCTGGTCTCGGTCACCACCTGGTTGATCTGACGGGCCTTGGCTTCGAGATCAGAGCGGGTGATCGTCACGGGTCATCCTCCATCCAATGAGGGCTGCGGCGGCCCCTGCCCCCACAAAGGTCAGGAAGCGGGCACCTACCGCCCACCAGGCGGTGTCGGGTAGGAGCCGACGCAACAGAGCGAACAGGCCGAGGACCAGCAGAATGGCCGCTGTCGAGAACAGGGCCGCCCCGCCCAGGCCGAACCCGGCGTACTTGCCCAACCGGCGGGCCGGCTCCACGGTTTCCTGGCGGAGATAGTCCTTGGACATCGTCACCAGTTCGGTGATGAGGTCCGGAATTTCTTTGGGTCCTGAGGTCATTGGTCCGCAGGGTACCAAAGGCCTTAGCGGCAAAGCACCCCCGGCCTAACCTGGGGCCATGAGCCAGGACGCGCCGCCCCGCGGCCGGCATCGGGCGGAACGTGGCCTGGGTGCCCGATTCCGCGCCCTGTTCTGGGGGCAGGCCATCTCCCAGGTCGGCGACTACATCGCCTATCTGACCCTGCCGCTCTTCGTCATCCAGCTATCCGAGTCGAGCCTCGACCTGGCGCTCAACTACTCCCTCGAGATCGTTCCCGGGGTCTTGTTCGGGTTTCTCGGCGGGGTGCTGCTCGACCGCCTTCCGCTCCGCTCCGTCATGATCGTCGGCGACCTGGTTCGGGCGGGAGCTTTCGCGGCTCTCGGCCTTCTCGCCCTCAGCCCCGCCCCGTCGTTGCTGGCGATGGTCTTTCTCATGTCGTTTCTGATCGGCACGTTCTCATCCGTGTTCCAGAACGGGATGGCGGCACTGCTCCCGGCCCTGGTGCGCGACGATCAGTTGAGCCTGGCCAACGGCCGGATCACGGCCAGCCAGCAACTGGCGCTGGCGATAGGCCCCCTCATCGCTGGTGTCCTCGCCGAGACGGTGGGACTGGCGCCGGGCTTCTTCATCAACGGAGCAACATTCCTCGTCTCGGCCGCTTCGGTATGGCTGGTGGGCCGGGTACCGGCGCGCATCACCCGGGAGCAAAGAACCGGCTTCCTCGAAGAGGCGATGCACGGACTTCGTTATCTGTGGAACGAACCACGCCTGCGGGCTTCAACGATCGCCGCGGCGTCGGCCAACGCCGCGGTCGGCTTCCTCGAGTCGACTTTCGTCATCCTGGGCACCGACGTGTTAGGGGCCGGTGAGGCCCAGATCGGGACGATGTTGATGGCGCTTGGACTGGGCGGGGTCGTGGGGGCCATGATCGCCCCGCAGATCGCGCGCATGATCGGACTGGGCCGGACCATGACGCTCGGAATGCTGATCTTCGGCGTTGCCTTCCTGGTGACCGTCAACAGC
>DATHSX010000075.1:0-3635 GCA_035463935.1 Acidimicrobiia bacterium
AATCGAATCCAGGCCCGGGGGTCGGCCGCCAGATTGTGAGCCCAGGCAGGATGGTCGACCTGCCCGAAGTTGGTGCCGATCACCCCGATATCCCCTTGCACCGGGATGCCCAACAAATAGCAGTCGTGGCTTCTCCCGCTCCTGATCCCGGTGGTGGTCAGGGAGAGGACCGGCAGCCCGGCGAACGCTTCCGCAGCGGAGGAGCCGCCGCTGGTGAGGCTGTCCAGGACCCGATCCAGCGGGGGCAGGGCCCGGGCCAGGAGCGCCGCTCCGACCCGGGTGCCGGCAAACCTGCCGAACGATCGGCGCACTCTGCCCGGGGGTGGGTAGGAGAAGTCGAGCCGCTCGACCAGGCCCATGGGACCCGGAGTCAGTTCTCGTAGTACTCGGTGCCGAGATGGGTGATGAGCTCTTCACCCATCAAGGACCGGAGGTTGTTCTTCAGCTTGGTGTGCTGGATGAAGAGGTCGTTTTCGGGATAGAGGCCGGCGGCGGTCTGCGGGCTCTTGAAGTAGAACGAGAGCCACTCCTGGATCCCGGCCTTGCCGGCGCGGGCGGCCAGGTCCATGAACAAGGCCAGGTCCAGGACGATGGGGGCGGCCAGGATCGAGTCCTTGCACAGGAAGTCGATCTTGATCTGCATGGGATAGCCCATCCATCCGAAGATGTCGATGTTGTCCCAGCCTTCTTTGTCGTCGCCCCGGGGCGGGTAGTAGTTGATCCGGACGACGTGATAGAGGTCCTCGTATAGCTCGGGGTACACGTCGGGTTGCAGGATTGTCTCCAGCACGCCAAGTTTGGACACCTCTTTCGATTTGAAGCTCTCGGGGTCGTCGAGCACTTCCCCATCGCGATTGCCGAGGATGTTGGTCGAGTACCAGCCCTTGATCCCGAGCATCCGCGCCTTGAGACCGGGGGCGATCATGGTCTTCAGAAGGGTCTGGCCGGTCTTGAAGTCCTTGCCGCAGATCGGTACCCCTCGTTGCGCCGCCAGCTCCACCATGGCCGGGAGGTCCACGGTCAGGTTGGGAGCACCATTGGCGAAGGGGACTCCCAACTGCAGGGCGGCATAGGCGTAGATCTGCGACGGGGCGATCTGAGGGTCGGATCTCTTGAGGCCGGCTTCGAAGGAATCGAGATCGTCATGGACGGGGTTGGCCTCGTGGTAGGCCTCCGTCGATCCACACCACACCATCACCAGCCGCTCGCAATCGTGCTCGGTCCGAAATCGCTCGATGTCGTCCATGAGCTGGTGGGCCTGGTCCATCTTGTTGGTCGCATCCTTGACCTGGTCGTAACCTTCCAGGCGCTTGACCCAGTCCGGCGAGAACACCGCCGGCATCGGGCGAATGGTGCGCAACTCGTCGCCGATCGACTCGAGATGGCCGGGTTGGAGGACGCCGGCCCTCATGGCAGCGGCATAGGCATCATCCGAGAAGGGATCCCATCCCCCGAACTCGAGATCGGCCAATCCGGCCAGCGGCACGAAGTCCTTGATCATCGGGTTGCGTTTCTCGGTCCGTTTGCCGAGCCGGATGTGGCCCATCTGGGTGAGCGAGCCGACCGGGATCGAATAGCCCTTACGGACCGAGAGGACGCCGGCGTAGAAGGTGGTGGCTACGGCACCCATCCCGGGGGTGAGAACACCCAGTCTGCCGGTGGCCGGCGAGATCCGGGCGGGAAGAGGCTGCGCAGGGACTGACAAGTGGTAACGACCTCCGTTCGATCTCAGCGTAGGCGAAAGGTCGAGGGCGCAGCCCGCTCGGTGACCCCGGTCCGGTTGTAGAGTCGCCGCAGTGGCACTCGAGCCGGAACCTATCACCCCGGCGGTCGACTTCGCCCTGCTGGCAGATGCGGTGCAGGCGGTTCAGGGGAAGCTGTTCATCCTCGGCGGTGGGTGGGACACGCTCTATGTCTCGTCGTTCCCGGCCCGCCATCCCGCGATGGCCATTGCTTTGCGAGTCAAGGTTCCCTGGAGCAGCTCCAG
The DNA here is from genome assembly GCA_035463935.1 of Acidimicrobiia bacterium. GTDB lineage: Bacteria > Actinomycetota > Acidimicrobiia > Spongiisociales > ZC4RG35 > DATEEG01. The sequence continues at coordinate 1,988 of DATHSX010000075.1, forward strand.
TCAGCAGATCAAGATCGGGGTCGAGCTGCAGGATGCCGACGGGGCCAGCCTCCTGCCCGGTGGACAGGTAGTGCACACCGTTGCCGTCCCCCGGCGCAACGAGATGGAGCGGGCCGACACCGGCCTGGTGCGCTCGTTCACCCTCGCCAATCTCACCTTTGAGAAAGCAGGCGACTACTCCTTCGTGATATCCGTGGATGATCAGGTCGCCGAGCGCCTGCGGTTCATGGTCCGCACCAAGCGATGATCCTCCCGATGTTCCCGTTGCAGACGGTGGTCTTTCCTTTTACCGCGGTGCCGCTGCGGGTATTCGAGTCCAGATATCAGATGCTGTTGGACCGGGTCATGACCGTGGATGGCCGGTTCGGGATCGTCCTCATCGAACGTGGACAGGAGACCGGTGGTGGCGATACGCGCCACTCGGTGGGGACCCTCGTCAAGGTCGCCTCGATCGCCGCCATCCCCAACAGTCCGGATCGGGCCATCGTGGTGGCGGGTCATCAACGGATACGGATCCTGTCCTGGCTGGTCGACGACCCCTATCCGCGGGCTGTGGTGGAGGAAGATCCCGATCCCGACCCGGGGCCGTCGGTCGACCTGCAGCCCGCCCTGGGCGCATTGCGCAGGTTGCTGGCTCTCGCCTCCGAACTCGGTGCCGATGTCGCGGGGATCGGACTCGAGCTGGCCGACGACTCCCTGGCGGCGTCATACCAGCTGGCGGCCCTCTGCCCGGTCACCTCGTTCGATTCCCAACGCCTCCTGGAGGCCGTCGGGGCCTCGGCCAGATTGGATCTGGCCCGCTCCCTTCTCGACGATCGGGCCGAGCTGCTGTTGCTGCAGTTGAGCAGCCAATGACGGTGCGAGCGGTGTTACTGGACCTGGGCGGCGTCTTCGTCGATTCCCCGCTCGAAGCCATCGCTGTGTACGAGCTCGACAACCGGATCCCCGCGGGAGCAGTCAACCGACTGGCGCAAAGCGCGGGCAATGGGGGCGCCTGGGCCCGGCACGAGCGGGGTGAGATCGATTTCGCCACCTTCTGCGATCGATTCGAGGCCGAGGCTGCCGTCGCCGGCCTGGTGATCGATGCTGCCGAGATCATGGCGCGTATCGCGACATCGGTCCGGGTGCGACCGGTCATGGCCGCGGCGGTCGCCGTTTTGCGGGAACATGGCATCAAGGTGGCGGCGGTCACCAACAATTGGGAGAGCCTGCGAAACGCCGATCTGGCCCATCATTTCGACGCGATGGTGGAGTCATGTCGCGAGGGCGTTCGCAAGCCCGATCCCGAGATCTACCGCCGGGCCCTGACCCGGGTGGACGTAACGCCCGAGCAGGCCGCCGCGATTGACGATCTTGGCCCCAACCTCAAGACTGCCCGGGAGATGGGGATGACCACCCACAAGTACCGCAACCACTCGGAGGCGATGGCGTTTCTGAGCCAGGTGACCGGTATCGACCTGTCCGCTCAAGACGCCCCGGCCCGGCCGCCTCCTCAAGAAAAATCCGGCTGACGCCGATATTCGAGGAGCCCATCCGCCTGTAGCCAGGGAGTGGCGCCACACCGGTCGAGCGGCCGCCCAACGGACTGGTTGCTCGGCCTGAGGTGCGGCGCTTCGGATACGGGTATTTAGGGGCACTGGGCCCGGTG
>DATHSX010000076.1:0-4363 GCA_035463935.1 Acidimicrobiia bacterium
GGGACCGTCTCCCGGGCGGCGGACACCCCGAGCACCGCCCCCGGGGCCAGCGCGGCGGGGTAGGACTGGGTGAACCGGAGGTTCTGCACCGCGTCGGTCACCTGGCCGTCCTCGATCAACCACAGCCCGTTGCGGGTGAGTCCGGTCACCACCACCGAACGGGGATCGAGCACGTTGGTGTAGTTGAACTCGGTCACCAACAGCCCGCGCCCCACCCCGCCAATCAGCTCTTCGATGGTGCTACCGGCGGCCCCGGGCTCCAGGCCCAGGTTGAGAGGAAAGGCCCCGATGCTCTCCCCGCCGGGGATGGCATGGCCGGTGCTCTCGGCCCCGACCTTCCGGGCGGTACGCCGGTCGTGCACGATGGTCTGGCACACGCCGCCGGAGACGAGGACGGTGGGATGCTTGGGGGTGCCCTCCACATCGAAGGGCACTCCAATCCCCGCGCCCGAGCCGACATCATCAATCATGGTGATGACCGGGTCGAACTGCTGCTCGCCGATGCGCACAAACGACCGTCCCTCCGCCACCGCTTTACCGTTGAACCCGCCATAGGCGAGCCAGGTCATCAAGTCGGTCACCGCGCTCGGTTCGAGCACTACCTCGAACTCGCCGGGGGCAATCTCGACCGGATTGGAGCCGGTGCGGGCCTTGTGGGCCGCCTTCTCCCCGAGGGCCGCGCCGTCGAGGTCAGCGAGTCTCACTGCCGAGCGACGGGCCGACCCGTCCGCCGAGCCGGTGCGGGCGATCCCGTCCAGGGTGGCGTCGGTGTAACCACCTTCGATCGCCTGGCCCGCCGAGTTGGCGAAGGCCGCCAGGGAATGCGTGCTCTGGCAAAAGCCGGCGGCCTCCAGTCCCTTGGTGGCCTCGACGAAATCGGCCACGATCCGGGCCCGTTGGGTCGGGGCGGCCGCGGCGGTGGCGTGGTCGATGTTGCCGCCAGAGGCCAGCGCGGCCGAAGGAGCCAGGCCCGCCCACCCCGGGTCGACGGGCAGCAGCCGGGAGGCACCGACCGTCCTTTCCGCCAGTGCGGCCAGGGCTTCGTCGGTGACTTTGGTGGTGGAGCCGGTGGCTGTGCGCCCATCGAGATGGAGCCGCAGCCGCAGCGTCGTGGCGTTGTCGGAGACGTTCTGATGAATGAACGAATTGGCAAAACGGGTGAAAGAGACCGTGGTGGCGTCCACCATCACTTCAGCCTCCGCCCGCCCCGAGGTGGCCGCCCGGACCCGGTCGAGCACCATGCCGGCGAGATCTGCCAACCGCGGCAGGGAAGGCTCGGTCATCCCCGCACTCCGACCCGCACGTTCTGGAAGCGGGCCGGCACCGCCGGATGTCCGGTATGGCCGATCTGGAGGGGCTGGCCCTTGCCACAGTTGGGCGTGCCCCAGAAGACCCACTCCGACTGGTTGCCGATCATGTCCATCGACTGCCAGAAGGTGGGGCCGATCCCGGTGTAGGTGGGGTTGCGCAGGATCCGCCCCAACTGCCCGTCCTTGACCTCGCGAGCCATCTCGCAGCCGAACTGGAAGTTGAGCCGTTTGTCATCGATCGACCACGAGCGGTTGGAAGTCATGTAGATCCCCTTCGGGGTGGAGGCGATCATCTCCTCGAGCGACTGGTCGCCGGGCAACAGCCCGACGTTGGTCATCCGCACCATCGGCAGCCGGTTCCAGCCATCGGCCCGGACCGAACCTCCGTAGCCCACCCCGGCCACCGTGGCCGAGTCGCGCCCTGCCAGCACCCCCACCCAGATGCCGTCCTTGACGATGTCACGGCGCGCGGCCGGGGTTCCCTCATCGTCGTAGCCGAAGGAGCCGAGCGCGCCGCTCAGAGTGGGATCGGCAGTGATGTTCATGAGCTCCGAGCCGTAGCGGAGCGACCCGAGCCGGGACAGTTCCAGCCAGCTGGTTCCGGCAAACGCTGCTTCCCATCCCAGGATGCGGTCGACCTCGATGGCGTGGCCCACCGACTCGTGGATCTGGAGCATGACCTGGTTGCTGTCGAGGATCAGGGTGGTGGTCTCCTCGGGGCAGGGCGGAGCCGAGAGCAGGGCCCGGGCTTCATCGGCCAGGCGGGCCCCGTTTCCCTCCAGATCAGCAGACCGGACCAGTTCCCATCCCCGCGTGCCGTACTGCCCCCTGGAGCCGGGGTAGGAACGGCGCTGGGTCTCCCCGTCCCCGATGACGGTGGCCTCGCACAGGGCGCCACATTCCCTGATGTGCTGGTCGATGCGGTGGCCCTCGCTCGACACCAGCCACTTGCGGGTCTCCCAGATGTTGTAAGCGGCCGCGGCGATGTCGGCGCCCTGCTCTTTCATGGTTGTCGTAACGGCCACCAGCAGATCGCCCTTCTCGGCCAGCGGAACCGACAGGGGGTCCTCCTCGCAGGGGCTGGCCCAGGAGTCGACCCGGGCCTCGGCGGCGATCAGATCCAGGGGGGGTCCGGGCACCATCGTGCTGGCGGCGGCGATCTCCGCCGCCCGCCCCCCGGCCGCTCGCGCCGCCGCGTCGCCGAGGTCGGGAGTGGCGAAAAAGCCCCAGGACGACCCGACCAGGGCCCGTACCCCGACGCCGGCATCCTCGGATTGGAGGAGGCTGTCGATGTCGCCGTTGCGGGCCGTCATCGATTCGAGCCGCCGTTCCATCACCCGGGCGTCGGCGTACCGAGCCCCCGCCGCCAGGGCGCCTTCCACCGCGACTGTGGCCGCATCGAATCCGGACATCCGCTCCCTTTCTCCGCTGAACGGCGTGACCCCACCGTAGCCATCGTTCCGGTTGTGAAGGTCTGCGCACCGTCTCGGTGCGAAAACCTGCACGGTCGGCCCTCAGGGGTCGGTGGCGAGCAGGCTTAGCCCCACCCCGGCCAGCCCGGCGAAGACGATGGTCCCGGTCCAGGCCGACACCGGCCAGTTGATGTCGCCGAATCGCTCGAAGACCGCAAACCGGACGCTCCACATGGCCAGCGGCACCAGGAACGCAAAGAATCTGATCGTCGCCGGACGGCTCCAACGGGGCGCCATCAGGAGCAGCAGTCCGTCGGCGGCCAGCCCCCCCAGCAGCGGGGCGACCACATCCTCTGGGAATCGATATCCCTCCAGGCTCTCCATCAGGATCCCGACCACCCCGAAGAGGAGCGTGAAGCTGCCGAATGGAGGCAGCCATCTTCGCAACAGGAACAGGACCGCTCCCATGAGAATGACAGTGGTGATGAGAATGCCGGCAATTCCGGTCACCAACTCGAAGAAGCCTTCCTCCGACCCGGGTCGATAAGGGACCTGCATCAACCGGATGCTGAACCCGTCGATGTACTGGAAGAAGAACCCGAGTTGGGCGGCCCCCATCGCCACAGCCAGCAGGGGCACCGAGATCTGGCGGAGATTCTGGGGGCGGTAGCCGGGGTCCCGCCACCTCGCCCGGATCGGTCCGGAGATGATCAGGAGCGACCCCACCAGTAACAACAGGTGGGTGGGCGACAGGAGGGCGTCGACCGAGACTTCGATACCGAAGAGGGTGTGCCACAACATGTCGCCGATCCCACCGGCGGCAAACACCGCCACCCCCGCCACCGAAGTGGAATAACCCTCGGGGATGGCGCGGTGGCGATAGACCAGCCAGAGGAGCCAGCCGGCGGCCGCCAGGTACCCGGAATACAGGATGCCATGCCAGGGGGTGAAGAAGGTCTCGGGGGTGTCGAGGTTGCGATGGGCGAAGCCGTCGACGAATCCTCCCACCGTCACCCACGCCCCGAGCAACGCCGACACCCCGTCCTGGCGATAGCTCGTGTGACCCGGCGGGCTTGCCAGCGCGGGCGGGATGGCGGTGTCTACAGCCACCGCCAGAGGCTACCGCCGGCGATGACTTCCTCCGCGCCCTCGGCGCGGTTGCGCAGCTTCCTGCCGCCAACCGATGCCAAACCTCCCACAGCGCAGAAGGGCTACAGGTTCCCCAGCCCGTAATCTGCGACGGTGCCGTGGCCCCGAGGCTCGGGATTCGAGTCGGTCGACGAGCCCATCCGGGCGGAGCTGTTCAGCATCGAACGGCTCGAACAGCATGCCCGCAGCCTGGCCGAAACTCAGGAACTGAGCGGCCGGCACGGACGGCTGCGCCTGATCTCGCGCCGCCTGGCCGACAACGGCGAGGTCTTGCTCTCCTCCTACCGGGAGTTGTCCAAAGCGATCCAGGCCGAAGCGCTGCTCACCCCCGCCGCCGAATGGCTGGTGGACAACTTCCATCTCGTCGAGAGCCAGCTCCACGAGATCCGGGAGAGTCTCCCCTCCGGCTACTACCGCCAGCTCCCCAAGCTCGCCGGTGGTCATCTGGCCAACTACCCCCGCGTGTACGGGATCGCCTGGGCATACGTCGCC
>DATHSX010000077.1:0-7114 GCA_035463935.1 Acidimicrobiia bacterium
TTCGCGCAGTCGTTCTTTGCCATCGGGTCCGTCGGCCGGATCGAAGACCCCCAGGACCAGACGTCGCCGGAGCTGCAGATCCGCCACCAGCCGCGGTGTCAGAAATGAACTGACATCATCAATGACCAAGATCGCGTAACTCTCAGCCAGGGCGTCCTCAGGAGTGAGAATCTGGGCCCTGACCCTGGCTCCGCCATGGTCGGCGAGGAACCGATGGATGCGATCGGGCCACTCCCGGGCCGATACGGCCAACGCGATTTCGATCTCGTTCACCCTGTGACCTCTCCGGGCACCGCAGCGGCCCCGGTGGAACGCACGATCTCGATGCGGCCGTCGCGGATCGCCGCGGCCACCGCCAAGGCCTGCTCGGCGTCAACGGCCACCGTGACGTGGAAGCCGCCGACCGCCAGCGCGCCCCGGGCGGCCTCGGAGACGGCCAGCACTTCGGCCCCCACCAGCACATAGCCGGCGGTCTCGTCGCCCACGAGGATCAGGTCGATGCGGTCCCCCGGAGAGAGATCGCCCCCGGCGGCGTGTTCGGGGTCGATGGGGATGCTCATGGAACGGAGCCCGGCCGGGGCGGAAGGATCACGCAGATCGCTGGCCCTGATCAGCTCACCGGCCGGCAGCGGATAAGCGGGCACGCGGCCCGCCAGGCCGACCACCTGCTCCCAGGGGATGAGCGTGGCGTAGATCTGATCGCTGACGTCTACCTCGACCGCCCGGACCTGACTGGCGGCTATCGGTCGCCCGGCGGCCAGGTCGGCAGCCGCCATCGCCACCTTCCGGGTCTCATCCTGGTTGCGCAGAACCATCAGGTTGGTGGCAAAGGCCAAAACGGCAGCCAGCACCATCAGCAGGTGTGCGGCCGACAGCCGGGCGAGGGGGCTCCGTCGGCGGGGCCGGCGGGAGGCGGCTGAATTAGCCTCGCTGGCTTGACTGGAAATCAAACCGCCTCCCTTGGCTCCCCGCCCCTATTGGCCATAGTGAAATTACGCGGCAACGGGAAGTGCCTGTCGAGAGCGCGAAATCGGTGACGTGGGAGCCGGAGGAATTCGACGAACTGGCGGCCGAACTGCGCCGACGGGTCGGAGCCGAGTTCCGGGAAGAGGCCGAAGAGGTCGAGCGTCTGGCTCTGCTGCAGCGGCGCCGGCGGGCCGGGATGCGGGAGGTGGCCGAGATGGCCATGCATCGGGGCGACCAGGTCACGATCCGGGGCGGCGGACGAGAATGGACCGGGGGGCTGGAGACGGTAGGGGAGGTCTATCTCGGCCTGCGGGCCCCCGGTGCGCTCGTCGAGGCCCGGCTCAACCACATTGCGCTCGCGGTGCACCCTGCCCGTGCGGGTGGGCAATCGGCGCGACCTCTGTCGACCACCCTGCGCGCCCGGTTGGCCGAGTTCGAACAGACCGGCGAGACCATCACCCTCATCACCAGCGGACCTGACCTGGAAGAGACCGGCGTGATCGAGGTGGTGGCCACCGACCACATCGATTTCCTGACCAGCGCAGCCAGGATCTATCTGCCCCTGGCAGCGGTGACTTTCGTGGTCAGGCCCGTTCTTCGATAGACACATCGGTCCCTTCGCTCCCCGGGACCGCTGGATGCGAACGAAGGAAGGTGAAGACCTCGTCCCGGAAGAACCGGAAGGACCGGCCACCAGGCAGTCTGTACGCCGGCAAGCGTCCCTCCCGGGCATAGCGCCGGACCATCTGCACGTTCATTCCCAGCAGATCCGCCACTTGGGCCGCATCCAGGATCGGGGGTAGATCACCACCGTCCGCCAAACCGTCCTCCTGAGTCAATGGTTTCGATCATATGGATCAAGCCCTGGCCGGGGAAGAGGGTTGATGTCGATGAACCGTCCGGCGTTACTCTGGGGAAGGATGACGACAGAACCACCGGTGACCCCCGATGCAATCGAAACCGAACCCCCGACACCAGTCCCTGCGGCGGAGCAGGGTGACACCCCGGCAGGGGTGGGACTTCCCACCAAGCTGATCCGGATCGCCTCCATGACCAGGGCGATGTTGGAGGAGGTCCGCCAGGCCCCTCTCGACGAGAAGGGCCGCGCTCGGTTGGCCAACGTCCATGGCCGTACCCTCGACGAACTCCGGGAGATGCTGCCCGAGGATCTCCTCGAGGAGTTCAACGAGATCATGCTGCCGGTCAATCAGGCCCAACCTTCGGAGCCGGAGCTAAGGATCGCCCAGGCGCAGTTGATCGGATGGCTCGAGGGCTTGTTCCACGGCATCCAGGCGTCGCTCTGGAGTCAGCAGATGGCCGCCCAGGCCCAACTCCAGGAGATGCAGCGGCGGGCCGCCATCGGTCGTCCCCACCCGGACGGCGAACAGCAGCCCGGGCTCTACCTCTAGTACGGAGTGAACCTCAGCTCACCTTGCGGATCGCAACGCCGCGCTGGCGACGAACCCGGCGCCGTTCCCGCTCGGACATCCCGCCCCAGATGCCGAACTTCTCGCCGTTGAAGATGGCGTAGTCGAGGCAATCACCCTTGACATCGCAGGCATTGCAGATCGACTTGGCCTTCCGGGTTGACGCCCCTCGCTCGGGGAAGAAGAGATCGGCGTCCGCCCCCCGGCAGTTGGCATAGTCCTGCCAGGACAGCTCGTCCATGGCGAGGGCTTCGATCAACTTGCCGATCATGCCGAAGTCCCGTCCGAAACCCCCCGCGTCCTGACCGGCTTCCCAGCAGCAGGCTTCACAGCAATTGGCCTCACAGCGGGCTTAACGGCAACTGCCCTCACAGCAATCGGCCTCACAGCAACTGCCCTCACAGCATCTCCCCTCATCAGCGCTCCTCACACGCTTGTAATTACAACGGTGTGATTGTGGCGTCCTGGACGCGCGCCGTCAAGGGGTATCTCCTGGGTCTGGCGGACCTTACGGAAAGGGACGTGGACGGCGCCCGCTCGTACGCGCGCTTTAATACGCTGACGTGAGTACCACCGCGACTGAAGCCCCCACCGGTCGCCACCGGGCTCCGTTCTTCGTCGAGTTCTACCGATCGGCGGTCGGCAAGAAGTGGGTGATGGCGATCACCGGGCTGGTTCTGATCGGCTTCGTGATCGCCCATATGGTCGGGAACCTCAAGATCTGGCTCGGCCCGGAAGCCGGCGGCATCTATGAGATCGACGAGTACGGCCACACTTTGCGCGAGCTCTTCTACCCGGTACTCCCCCGGCACGTGGCGCTGTGGATCATGCGGGGCGGTCTCATCGCCGCCTTTGCCTTGCACATTCATGCCGCCACGACCCTCACCTTCATGAACCGCAGGGCCCGCATCGTGGATTACCAGGGACCGCGCCAGTACCTGGCCGCCAACTACGCCAGCCGCACGATGCGCTGGAGCGGCTACATCGTCCTTGCCTATCTGGCGTTTCACCTGGCCGACTTCAGCTGGGGAATCTCCCCCGCCGCCCCCAGCGAGTGGGTCCGCGCCAGCATCCATGCCAACTTCATCCACAGCTTTAGCCGCTGGCCCGTCACCGCCTTCTATGTGATCGCCAACCTCCTCCTGGGGATCCACCTCTTCCACGGAATCTGGTCCATGTTCCAGAGCCTCGGTGTCAACAACCCCCGCTTCAACAAGTGGCGGCGGTGGCTCGCCCAGGGTCTCTCCGCCCTCATCGTCCTGGGCAACATCTCGATGCCGCTCGGGGTGGCCTTCGGGTTGATCAACTGATGATCCTCCCCCTCGACTCCAAGGTCCCGGCCGGGCCGATGGCCGACAAGTGGGACAACCACAAGTTCTCGATCAGGCTGGTCAACCCCAACAACAAACGGCGCTTCCGGGTCCTGATCGTCGGGAGCGGGTTGGCCGGAGCCTCGGCGGCGGCCAGTCTCGGTGAGCTGGGCTACGAGGTGGAGGTATTCACCTATCACGACTCTCCCCGCCGGGCCCATTCCATCTCCGCCCAGGGCGGGATCAACGCCGCCAAGAACTACCGGAACGACGGCGACTCGATCTACCGGCTCTTCTACGACACGGTCAAGGGAGGTGACTACCGGTCCCGGGAGGCCAACGTCTATCGCCTCGCCCAGGAGTCGGTGAACATCATCGACCAGGCCGTCGCCCAGGGGGTCCCCTTCGCCCGCGAGTACGGCGGGCTCCTCGACAACCGATCGTTCGGCGGCGCCCAGGTGTCCCGCACCTTCTACTCCGCCGGACAGACCGGCCAGCAGCTCCTGCTCGGCGCCTATCAGGCCATGATGCGTCAGGTCGACGCCGGTACCGTCAGGCTGCACAGCCGGTCGGAAATGCTGGATCTGGTGATCAAGGAAGGCCGGGCCGTGGGGGTCATCACCCGCGATCTGGTGACCGGCGAGGTCAGCCGTCACACCGGCCATGCCGTGGTGTTGGCCACCGGCGGTTACTCCAACGTCTTCTTCCTCTCCACGAACGCCAAGGCCTGCAACACCTCGGCCATCTGGCGGGCCTTCCGCCGGGGGGCGGCGTTTGCCAACCCCTGTTTCACCCAGATCCATCCGACCTGCATCCCCCAAAGCGACGAGTTCCAATCCAAGCTGACCTTGATGTCGGAGTCGCTGCGCAACGACGGTCGCATCTGGGTCCCGAAAGATCCCTCCGACTCGAGGCCGGCCAACCAGATCCCCGAATCCGAACGCGACTACTTCCTCGAGCGGATGTATCCCGCCTTCGGCAACCTGGTTCCTCGCGATGTCGCCAGCAGGGCGGCCAAGCGGATGATCGACCAGGGCAAGGGCGTAGGGCGTCGCAAGAACGGGGTGTTCCTCGACTTCGCGGCGGCCATAGGCCGGCTGGGCCGGGACAGGATCGAGGAGCGCTACTCCAACCTCTTCGAGATGTACCAGCGGATCACCGACGACAACCCCTACGAAATACCCATGCGGATCTACCCCGCCCCCCACTACACCATGGGCGGGCTCTGGGTCGACTACAACTTGATGACCACCCTCCCCGGCCTCTATGCAATCGGGGAGGCCAACTTCTCCGACCACGGGGCCAACCGGCTGGGAGCGTCGGCCCTCATGCAAGGTCTGGCCGACGGCTACTTCGTCCTTCCCTACACCATCGGCGACTACCTCGCCGGCCTGTTGGGTACCGCGGCGGTGCCCGTCGACGACCCTGCTTTCGACGTCGTCGATCAGGAGGTCTCCGATCGGGTCACCGACATGCTGGCCAGGCGGGGGACCCGAACGGTCGACTGGTTCCACCGAGAACTGGGCAAGATCATGTGGGAGTACTGCGGGATGAGCCGGGACCGCACCGGCCTGGAGAAGGCCATCGCGGAGATCCCGGCGCTCTACGGCGAGTTCCAAAAGGATGTCCGGGTCCCCGGTGTCAACGAGCAACTCAACCAGTCGCTCGAGAAGGCGGGCCGGGTAGACGACTTCTTCCAACTGGCGGGGCTCATGTGCCTCGACGCCCTCCAGCGTGAGGAGTCGTGTGGCGGCCATTACCGCGAAGAGCACCAGTTCGAAGACGGCGAGGCCCGCCGCGACGACGAGAACTTCGCTTTCGTCGCCGCCTGGGAATGGACCGGCGGCGAGCCGATGATGCACAAAGAGCCCCTGATCTTCGAGGAAGTGCACCCGACGACGAGGAGCTACAAGTGAGGCCGGGCCGGTGAACCTGACCCTGCAGATCTGGCGCCAGGAGGGGCCGCAGTCTCCGGGCGGATTCCGCACCTATCTGGTGGAGGACGTTTCCCCGGAGATGTCGTTTCTGGAAATGCTGGACGTGCTCAACGAGCGGCTGACCAACCAGGGTGAGGAGCCGATCGCCTTCGAGCACGACTGCCGGGAGGGGATCTGCGGTAGCTGTGGCGTGATGATCGACGGTCTGGCCCACGGACCGCAGCTGGGCACCGCCACCTGCCAATTGCACATGCGCAAGTTCTCCGACGGGGCGATGATCACCGTCGAGCCCTGGCGGGCTTCGGCCTTCCCGGTGATCCGCGACCTGGTGGTCGACCGGTCGGCCCTCGATCGAATCATCGCCGCCGGCGGTTACATCACGGCCCCCACCGGCTCGGCCCCCGACGCCAATCTCACCCTCGTCCCCAAGGAAGTCGCCGACACCGCCTTCAGCGCCGCCGCTTGCATCGGTTGCGGGGCCTGTGTGGCCGCCTGCCCCAACGGGGCTGCGCAACTCTTCACCGCCGCCAAGGTCGCCCATCTCAACCTGCTCCCCCAGGGTCAAGCCGAGCGCTTCCAGCGGGTGGAGCGCATGGTCAACGTCATGGAGGACTACTTCGGGTCCTGCACCAACCACGGAGAGTGTGAGGCGGCGTGTCCGAAATCGATCTCGATCGACTTCATCGCCCTCCTCAACCGGGACTACGTGAGGGCCCAGGTCGCCAACCGCCGGCTGCTGGCCCGCATCTAGCGAGCGACCGATCACGCTGGTTGCAAAGGGAGAATCTCCCACTTTCAACCGAGCGACTAGTCAGAACGGGCGCGGAATCGCTAGCCCGGACTACTCGGGGATCATTTAGATCTTCATAGGCCCATTGGCCCCTTCCCCTGACGCCCATTTCGACCACTCTGAGTGGTGGCAAGCACAAGGGAGCTGGGTATGGGTAAAAGCAATCGTGAGCGTGGAGCAGCCTTGGTCGAAGCGGCCATCGTGCTGCCGCTCCTTCTGATTCTCGTATTTGGCATCTGGACGGTGGCCAGGGCCTGGAACGTCCGCAACACGATGGAGCACGCCGCCCGGGAAGCGGTCCGGTTCGGAGCGACCGAGTTGCCCTGGGACGGCACCTCGGTCACCCAAGTCCGCGCCGTTGTCGACTCGGAGCTCAACACGTCGGCGATACCGGCGGGATCGGTCAGCACCGTCTGCATCGATATGCAGGCGACCCCGTGTGGCTTTGCCGCCACCGCCCAGGGATATAGACAGGTGGCGGTACAGATCGAGTACCCGGGCTACGACCTCAACTTCCTCTTCTTCACCACCACCGTCGACCTCAACGTCGAGGCGGTGGGACGGTACGAGGGGTGAGGACGATGACCATCAATCAGCGGGAGCAGGGCTTCGCCGCCATCTGGGTGGCCGTCACCCTCCTCTTTCTCATGGCCGCGGCTGCACTGGCCGTCGACGTCAGCGGGT
>DATHSX010000078.1:0-8585 GCA_035463935.1 Acidimicrobiia bacterium
TCTCGCCTATGGACTAAAAGTGGTCCAGGCCCCCGACGGGCGTTTCATGGTCGACGATCCGGCCCACGCCCCGGTGTCGGGGCGGCACTCCCATCTCGATCGGTCGATCCACCTGGAGGCGCCGGGCGGCGGTCTGCACCGCGGCGACCAATCCCGCGAGTAATTCGGCCGGGCACCTCGGGGGCGCCGACCTAGACTCCCCTCTCCTCCCATGACCACCCGTCAACCGCCCGCGTCTCCATTCGAGGTCCTTCGCCGAGGGCTACGTCTCATTGGCCGCTTCGTGAAGTGGAGGCCCCGGCCCTTTATCCGGGCCGTGGCCGGGGCGGCCATGTTTGCGTCAGCGATCATCCTGAGCGCCTTGGTCGTGGGCCGGATCACCGATCGTCTGATCATCCCGGTGCTCGACGGGGGTGAACCGATCCAAAATCGGGTCTGGCCCGCGGTGGCGGCGATCCTCGGTGTGGCGCTGTGGAAGGCCACCGGAATCGTCATGCGCCGATTCGGGGCTTCGTGGCTGCAGCAAAACACCCAGGCCGACGTGCGAATGCGCCTGATTCGTCATCAGCTCGATCTCAAGCTGGGGTGGATCTCACGACGGTCCACTGGCGATCTACTGGCCGTGACCGACTCCGACGCGAGCCAGGCAATCTGGATCCTGGGCCCGTTGCCGTATGGGACCGGCGTCTCCCTCTTGTTGGTGGGAACGGTCGTCTTGATCTTTGCCCTCGATCCCTGGCTGGGTCTGTTGACCCTGGTTTCTGCCGCCGCCATCGTCGCCGTGGAGGTGGCCGGCAGCTGGGCCACCTTTGCCCAATTCGAGAGGATCCAGGAATTGCGGAGTGAGGTGAGCGATGTCGCCCACGAGAGTTTCGATGGCGCCCTGACCGTTAAGGCCCTGGGACGGGAGGACTTCGAAACGGAACGCTTCCGGCGCTCCGCTGAAACCTTGAGAGACCGGCTGGTGCAGGTCGGGAAGCGATTCGCGTTCTACCGCATGATCGCCGACTCGATCCCGCTCGTCGCCACGGTCCTGCTGCTGGTGGCCGGGACCGCTCGGATCATCGCCGGGGCACTGACCCCGGGCGACATGGTCAGCGTGGCCTACCTCTTCTCCCTTTCGGCGGTTCCGGTCCGCCTGGTCGGCTACGTCATCTGGGAAATGGCCTCGAGCCTCGCCGGGTGGGAGAGAGTCGATGAAGTCCTCAGCGTCGATGAGAAGGTCAGCTACGGCGATGTTCGAGCCATGACCTCCGGAGAGGGTGCCGAGCTGGACGGTCTCGAAGTGGCGTTCTCTTACGGGGGAGCGTTGCCGGTGCTTCGCGGTGTCCACATCGACGCCGACCCCGGTACCACCCTGGCCGTGGTCGGACCCACGGGTGCAGGCAAGACCACTCTCATGCTCTTGCTCGCCCGGCTGTGGGATCCGGAAAGCGGTTCGATCACCCTCGACGGCCGCGACCTTCGCACCTTCGCTCGTTCGGAGCTCTCCGACGAGGTGGCCTATGTCCCCCAGCACGCATTTCTGTTCGACGACACCGTCCGGGGCAACATCACCCTGGGCGTGGACATGGACGACGCCGAGGTCGAGGAAGCGGCCCGGGTCGCGGGGGCCCACGAGTTCATCGTCCAGCTGCCCGATGGCTACGAGACCCGGATAGGTGAGCGGGGCACCACCCTCTCGGGCGGCCAGCAGCAGCGGCTGGCGCTGGCCCGGGCCCTGGTCCGCCAGCCCCGGCTTCTGCTGCTAGACGATGCCACGTCGGCCGTCGATCCGTCGATCGAGGCGGCGATCCTGCGCCGGCTCACCACGGCGGAACTCCCGGCAACGGTGGTGCTGGTGGCCTACCGCCGGGCGTCGATCATGCTGGCCGATCAGGTCGTGTACGTGGAGGAGGGGCGGGTGATCGCCCAGGGCACCCACGAGGAGCTGATGGAGTCCACTCCCGGATACGCCCGTCTTCTGCGGGCATATGAGGAAGACAGCCTGCGCAGGACCGCATGAGCACCGTCGCCGAGCCCTCCGTCGAGTTCGAAGCCCTCCCCATCTCCACGGGGCGGGCTTTACGGCGCGCCTTCGGAGAGGCGCCCGCTCTTCGCAAGGGACTGGGCGTCACCTTGCTGTTGGCCGTGCTGGGGACGATCGGCCAGCTAGTGGTCCCGATCGTGGTTCAGCAGGTGATCGACCGGGATCTCCTGGCAGAGCAGGGACCAGAGCTAAGAAGCGTCGTCGGTAAAGGGGCGCTGGCGCTCGGGTTGCTGGTGCTGACGGCCCTGGTCACCAGGACGGCGATCGTGCGTCTCAACACCAACACCGCCGGGGGACTGAAAGAGCTCCGGGTGAAGCTCTTCGGCCACCTCCACCGCCTGTCCATCATGCACGTTCAGGCCGAACGGCGCGGGGCGCTGGTGTCCCGGGTGACCAACGACATCACCACCATCCAGGAGTTCATGGAATGGGGCGGTATCGGGATGCTGATCGGCATCTCCCAGATCTCGCTGGCCCTCATGGTGATGTTCGTGTACCAGTGGCAGCTGGCTCTGCTCGTCACCATCGCCATCTTTACCTATGTGGGAATGCTCCTGACCTTCCAACGTCTTTTGCAGAAGGCGCACGACAGGGTTCGCGAGAAGGTTGCCGACTCGCTATCGGTTATGAGCGAGACCATCACCGGTCTTCCGGTAATCCGGGCCCACGGCGTCGAGGAAACCGCGATTGCCCGGGTCGAGACGGCGCTCCAGAACCAGGTGATGGCCGAGCACAAGGCCAACCGCCTGTCGGCCCTGCTCTTCTCGTCGGCCGAGCTATTCGCGGCCAGCATCACGGCCGCCGTTATTGCCGTCGGCGTGGTGGTGGGCGCCGCCCGCGGCACTTCGGCGGGGACACTGCTCGCCTTCTTGTTCCTCGTCAACCTGATGATCGAGCCGATCCAGACCCTCGTCGAGACGATCGACCAGGCCCAGCGGGCTGCCGCCGGGGTACGCCGAGTGCTGCGGGTACTCGACGCCCCCATCGATATCGCCGACCCGGTCGACGGCGTGGATCTCCCGCTGGGGCCGCTGGGGGTCAGGCTCGATCGGGTCACGTTCCGTTACCCGGGCGGGCCCGATGTGCTGGCGAACGTCTCCGTGGAGATCCCAGTCGGGCGGCGGGTAGCGGTCGTGGGTCAGACCGGTTCTGGAAAGACCACGTTCGCCAAGCTTCTCACCCGTCTGCTCGATCCGGCGGAGGGGGTTGTCTCGATCCAGGGGATACCGCTGCGCAACGTGAAGTTCTCCTCCCTCCGGACCCGCGTGGCGTTTGTGCCCCAGGAAGGGTTTCTCTTCAACACCACCATCGCCGACAATGTGCGGTACGGGCGGCCCGGGGCCGGCGAGCGTGAGCTGAAGACGGCATTCCTAGAGCTCGGGCTGGACGGCTGGCTAGAGCGGCTTCCTGATGGTCTTGACACGGTGGTGGGAGAGCGCGGCTCGAATCTGTCTGCCGGGGAACGCCAGCTCGTCGCCCTCGTCCGGTCCTGGATCGCGGCTCCCGACTTGCTGGTCCTGGATGAGGCCACCTCGGCGGTCGATCCCGCGCTGGAGGTATCGCTGCGCAGGGCCATCGAGCGGCTCACGGCCGGTCGCACCTCGATCACGATCGCCCATCGCCTCTCCACGGCCGAGGCCGCCGAGGAGGTGCTGGTCTTCGATCACGGCGGGTTGGTGGAGCGCGGAACCCACCAGGAGTTGCTGGCGCAAGGCGGTGTCTACAGCCGGTTGTACGCCGACTGGAACCGGGCCACCCGGCCGGCCGCCCGCTGAGCAGCGGTCTTCTGGCTGAGCACGGGCTGGTCCCGAGCGGGGCGAACGGGGAGATGGATCGCCGACATCGGGGGCCAACCCGCGCCCGACCCGGCTGCGCTATCGACCGAATCGGTCGAACGCCGGTAGATCGATCTCGTGTTCCTCGAGCATGCTCGCGATGGTCGCCACCGCCTGAGTGAGGTCCTGAGGGGCAGTGTCCTGCCATGGGTTCTCCGCCAGGCGTTCGGCGGCATCGGCCAGCGTGAACTGGTCAGGAGCGACCACCCCCAGCTCTTCCCAGGCAA
Source organism: Acidimicrobiia bacterium (assembly GCA_035463935.1). Lineage (GTDB taxonomy): Bacteria > Actinomycetota > Acidimicrobiia > Spongiisociales > ZC4RG35 > DATEEG01. Next base: position 4,092 of record DATHSX010000078.1, read on the forward strand.
TGGGCATGGCGATGGGAGCTCCGGGCCGAGGTCGCAACGAGTACGGCGATACGCCCGTGGCGCCGAAGTGGTTACGGAGCCAATCGACGAACACCCGGCCCTGGCGTTCCTTCTTCAGAAACTCAACGGTCAGCCGTTCAGGATGGCGCCTCGTCAGTAAGACGGCGAAGGCCTGAGCGAACCGGCCGAGGGTGTCGAAGTCGATGGTGGGCGCCAGGGGCACCACGACGTGGAAGCCCTTCGAGCCCGAGGTCATGACTTGGGCGGCCACCGCCAGTTCCACCAAGAAGTCAGCCACTTCCCTCGCCGCGAACCGTCCCCCGCTCTCATCCCCCGCCACTGGATCCAGATCGAAGACCAGGCGATCGGGATAAGGGAGTTCGTTGGTACGAAAGCAGGGTATGTGAAACGTGATGGTGTTCTGGTTGGCGAGATAGAGGAGTCCCTCGACATCAGAGATGGACGGATAGGCGACGGTCCCTCCCTGTTTGGGTAGCTCCACCCGCTCAATGAAGCCGGGAAAGCCCTTGCCGGCGTGCTTTTGCATGAAGCCCGGTTGCTCGATGCCTTGCGGGTAGCGCTCCAGAGTGAGCGGCCGATCGATTAGGTGATGCAGCATCCGCTCGGCCGCGCTCTCGTAGTAGCTGACCACCTCTCCCTTGGTGATTCCGTCGGTGGGAAAGAGCAGCTTGTCGGGGTTGGAGACCTTGGTCAGAACGCAATTGTCCCACCTAGCATCGGGTTGAGTGACTGACACTCGCGGGCCAGACCTCAATCCGGCCGATTTCGGGCCCAATATGTGGCTTATCGACGAGATGTATCGCCGATTCGTCGAAGATCCCGCGTCCGTCAGCGCGGCCTGGCAGGAGTTCTTCGAGGATTATCAACCTCACTCGGTCGACCTCTTCCGGCGACCGACAGTCAGTCCGGAGCTCACCGACGAGCCGGTGACTCCCGAGGTCGCCCCGGCCAGCCGCCCTCCCTCACCCGATGCCTCTGCTGTGGTCGAGGGGGCGGAGCCACTGCGCGGGGCTGCTGCAGTGGTGGTCGAGCGTATGGAAGCCAGTCGGGATGTACCCACTGCCACGTCGGTGCGGACGATCCCGGCCAAGTTGCTCGAAGTCAACCGCCTGATGATCAACAACCAGTTGCGGAGGCTGACCCAGGGCGGCAAGGTCTCCTTCACTCATCTGATCGGGTGGGCCGTCGTGCGGGCTCTCCACGAGATGCCAGACCTCAGCGTGGCGTATGCGGAGATTGGGGGAAAGCCTCACGTCGTGCGCTTCCCTCACATCAATCTGGGCCTGGCCATCGACCTCGAACGCAAGGACGGCGGCAGGGGCCTGGTGGTGCCGAACGTCAAGGCGGCTGAGGCCCTCGACTTCAAGCAGTTCTGGGTGACCTATGAGGAGCTGGTCCACCGGGCCCGCAACAACCGGCTCAACCCGGACGACTTCGCGGGGACCACGGCCACGATCACCAACCCGGGGACCCTGGGGACCGTGCAGTCCGTGCCACGGCTGATGCCCGACCAGGGAGTGATCATCGGGGTCGGGGTGATTGCCTACCCGCCGGAGTATCAGGCCTCCGACCCTGCCTTCCTGGCTCGGCAGGGGATCGGCCGGATCGTCACCCTCACCTCGACCTACGACCATCGGGTGATCCAGGGCGCGCAGTCCGGCGAGCTGCTGGCGCGGATACATGCGCTAATGGTGGGTGAGGATGGTTTCTACGACGACATCTTCGCCGCATTGCAGATCCCTTACACGCCGGCCAGGTGGGCTATCGACGACAACCCCCCGGTGGGCAGCCCTCGTTGGGCCGAGAAGCAGGCCAACGTGTTTCGGATGATCAACGCCTACCGGGTGCGAGGCCACCTCATAGCCGATCTCGACCCCTTGCGTCAGAACCCGCCCCGTATGTATCCGGAGCTGGACCCGCTGTTCTACGGTCTGACCATCTGGGATCTCGACCGGGAGTTCGCCACCGGAGGTACCGACGGCACCCAGATGATGCCGCTCGGCCAGATTCTCGCCCGGCTGCGTGATGCCTACTGCCGCACTATTGGGATCGAATACATGCACATGCAGGAGACAGAGCAAAAGCACTGGATCCAGCAGCGAGTGGAGGTCCCCCGCACCGAACTCAGCCACGACGAGAAGCTCCGGATCCTGCGCAAGCTCAACCAGGCTGAGGCATTCGAGCGATTCCTCCACACCAAGTACGTCGGGCACAAACGGTTTGGCCTGGAAGGGGCCGAGTCGGTCATCCCCATGATCGACTCGCTCATCTCGGCCGCCTCCGCGGCCGGAATGGAAGAAGTCGTGGTGGGGATGGCGCATAGGGGCCGGCTCAACATCCTCGCCAACATCATTGGCAAGAGCTATGACAAGATCTTCCGCGAGTTCGAGGGTGACCTCGACCCCGAAAGCGCCGGCGGATCGGGTGACGTCAAGTACCACCTCGGTTTCTCGGGCAAGTATGAGACCGCAGACGGATCGGTCATCGGCGTGCAAGTGGTCGCCAACCCCAGCCATCTGGAGGCCGTCGACCCGGTGCTGGAAGGCGTGGTCAGAGCCAAACAGGAAAAGCGTGGTCCCCAGGGTTATGAGCAGGTGCTGGCCGTGCTGATCCACGGTGACGCCGCCTTTGCCGGCCAGGGGGTAGTCGTCGAGACCTTCAACCTGTCCCAGCTCCCCGGCTATCGCACCGGAGGAACCGTGCACCTCGTCATCAACAACCAGGTGGGATTCACGACCTCGGCCCTCGATGCCCGGTCGAGCTTCTATGCCACCGATGTTGCCAAAACGGTGGCGGCACCCATCATGCATGTGAACGGCGACGACCCCGAGGCCGTGGCCCGGGTGGCCCGGCTCGCCTTCGCGTTCCGCCAGGCGTTCCACCGGGACGTCGTCATCGACATGATCTGCTACCGCCGTCGAGGGCACAACGAGGGAGACGAGCCTTCCTATACGCAGCCGCTCATGTACAAGTTGATCGAACAAAAGCGATCTGTCCGCAAGCTCTACATGGAGCGCCTGGTCAACACCGGAGATGTCTCGGTCGAGGATGGGGAGGGTTTGCTCCAGGAGTTTCACGATCTCCTCGATGAGGCATTCCAGGAGACCAAGGCATCGGCGCCGGTCACGCCTCCCGAGCGGGTCCAGCCGATGGGAGGCGAGGAGCCGGTAACCGCGGTATCCCGTGATGAGCTCAGCCAGGTGCTGGCCTTTGTGACCGCCCCCCCAGCCGACTTCGGGGTCCACCCGAAGTTGGTGAAGTTGCTCGACGAGCGAGCCCGACAACTGGAGTCGGACCAGATCGACTGGGGCACCGCCGAGGCTCTGGCCATTGCCACTCTGGCCCGGCACGGCATCCCGGTCCGCCTGGCCGGCGAAGACACCCGCCGGGGGACGTTCAGCCATCGCCATGCGGAACTCACCTGCTACCTGACCGGTCGGGAATGGACCCCGCTGCAACAGATAACCGAGGGGGTGACGCGAGTCCGACTGGTCGACTCGCTGCTATCGGAATTCGCGGCAGTCGGTTTCGAGTACGGCTACTCCGTGGAATGGCACGAGGCCCTGGTGGCCTGGGAGGCTCAGTTCGGAGACTTCGCCAACGGTGCGCAGGTGATCATCGATCAATTCATTGCGGCTGGGGAGGCCAAATGGGGACAGCAATCGGGCCTTGTTCTGATGCTTCCTCATGGTTACGAGGGCCAGGGTCCTGAGCATTCCTCAGGTCGTATCGAACGATTCCTCGAATTGTGCGCCAATGAGAACATGCGGGTGGTTGTTCCCTCCACCAGCGGACAGTATTTCCACCTGCTGCGCCGCCAGGCCCTGCTGCGGCCGCGCAAGCCTCTGATCATCTTCACCCCGAAGTCGCTGTTGCGGACCAGGGAATCCTTCTCACCGGTGGAAGTGCTGGCCGAAGGTCGGTTCCAGCCGGTGCTGGAAGATGGCGTGGCCCCCATCCGCGCCCGTCGCCTGGTGCTTTGTTCGGGCAAGGTCTATCACGACCTGGCCCGCCGGCGGACGCAAGCCGCGATCGATGATGTAGCGATCGTCCGCCTGGCTCAGCTCTATCCCCTCGAGGACGTCGCTCTGTCCAGCCTGGCCACCCGCCATCCGGACGCCGAGCTCGTGTGGTGTCAGGAAGAGCCCGAGAACATGGGCGCCTACCGGTTCCTGTGGCATCACCTCAGGGGGATCTTCGGGCGGGAGCCCTCCTACGCAGGTAGGAGACCCGCGGCCTCCCCGGCCACCGGTTCCCTCAAGGTCCATCTCGCTGAGCAGCAGGCTCTGGTGGATCAGGCGCTCGGTCTCTAAGACCGTGTAACGGTAGGTCCGCGCCGGGTACTTAACCCAAGAAGGAGGCGTCCGGCGGATGCGTGGGAGGCCCACGGTCTGGAGAACTCGGGATTTGACGCACGCCGTCCGGACGCCCAGGCAATGCTAGGCACGTAGGTCCCTTTCCAAGATGGGTCGA
>DATHSX010000079.1:0-16791 GCA_035463935.1 Acidimicrobiia bacterium
TGGAGCATGTCGATGAGCAGGTCGTCGGGGAAACCCTGCACGTCTTACTCAAGTATCAGACCGACATCGACAAGGCCGCCAAGGAGCTGGGCACATCCCGCGACGAGGCGTGAGCCGGGATGCTTGACCTCCTTACCGACTTCATCACCGAGCTGCGGGCGGCCGGGATACCGGTATCGATGGTCGAGGCGATCGACGCCATGGAGGCGGTGAAGCTGGTCGACCTGGGCGATCGCCTGGCCCTCAAGGCCGCCCTGGGGGCGACCCTGGTCAAGAACGCCCGCCACTATCAGGCCTTCGACGTCGCCTTCGAGGTCTTCTTCGCCCACCACCGCAGCGTCGACCAGGAAACAGGCGACGCCGGCCGGGTCTCCCCCGGACAAGGTGGGTCACAAGCAGGGTCAGCGTCCGGATCGCAGCCCGACATCGACGATCTAGTGGAGGCACTGTTCCGGGCCCTCATGGGCAACGATGCCGGGGCTCTGGAGGCGGCCGCCCGCCGGGCCGTGGAGGAGTTGGCCGGGATCGAGCCCGGACGGCCCGTGGGAGGCACTTACTATCTGTACCGGACCCTCCGACGCCTCGACCTCGACGCCCTTCAGGAGAGGCTGCTGGAAACAGCGCTGGAGGGCATCGACCCCGACGACGCCCTGGACAGCCGGCTGGTACGCGAGGAAGTCGATGCCCAGATCGCGCGGCTGCGCCAGGAAATCCAGAATGAGATCCGGCGCCGTCTGGTCGCCGACCGGGGCCGGCAATCGGTGGCGCGGACGCTGCGCCAGCCGCTGGTCGAAGATCTGGACCTGATGCATGCCACCCGCACCGACCTCGCCGCCATCGAAGACGTGATTGAGCCCCTGACCCGCAAGCTGGCTGCCCGCCTGGCCCGTCGCCGGCGCCTGCTCCGCAGCGGGAGGCTCGACTTCCGCCGAACCGTTCGGCGGTCGCTGGCCACCGGGGGCGTCCCCATGGATCCGGTGTTTCGGAAGTCGCGGCCTCATCGTCCCGAGGTGTTCCTCCTTTGTGACATCTCCGGATCGATGGCCACCTTCGCCAGGTTCACTCTCCAGTTCACCTACGCGATGGCCACCCAGTTCTCCCGGCTGCGCTCGTTCGTCTTCATCGACACCGTGGACGAGGTGACCCGGTACTTCGGTCCGGGAGTGGACTTCGGGCAGGCTCTAGCGCGAGTCGCCACCGAGGCCGAAGCGGTCTGGCTGGACGGTCACTCCGACTACGGCAATTCCTTCGTCCGGTTCCAAGAGGTCTACGGCTCCGAGATCACTCCCCGGACGACGGTGATAATCACGGGCGATGCTCGCAACAATTACCGGCCCCCGCGGGCTGAGATTCTCGACAGCCTCTCTCGCCAGGCCAGGGCGGTGTACTGGTTGAACCCCGAGCCCCGCTCGTATTGGGACAGCGGGGACTCGGTGATGGGCCGCTATTCGCCCTTTTGCGACGGCACCTACGAGGTCCGCACCCTCCGGCACCGCGAACAGTGCGTGGAGAACCTGGCCGTACCGGGCCATCTTTCCGGCCGCCGGCAACGGAGCGCTCAACTACCGGAGCGGATTGGCCGATAGCCTTTTGGCAAGGTTTCAGCCCGAGAGGCATCTGAAATGGGTCACCGCATCCTGGTCGTGGAAGATTCCGCCGTTATCCGCAGGCTCATCGAGGTGTGCCTAAGAGCCGGAGACGTCGAAATCATCACACGGGAAGACGGGCCGGGTGGGCTCGAAGCGGTGCGGTCCGAGTCGCCCGACCTGGTAGTCCTGGACATCGGCCTTCCGGGCATGGACGGGTGGCAGGTTCTCGACAGGATCCGCTCCCATCCCGCCACCCGTCAGCTGCCGGTGGTCGTGCTCACCGCCCACGCCGAGGAGGAGTCCCGGCGACGGGCTGACGAGGGTGGAGCCGACGCGTTTATCACCAAGCCCTTCCAACCCAACGACTTCCGGGAAACGGTCCTCGACCTGATCAGGTAGCTGAGGCGGGCCTCGAAAGGCGGAGGTCGGAAGGCAGGGGCTGGCCGATTAGGTTGCTGGCGAGTGGACCTTCTGATCCCTTCTCTCATCGGCGCACCGGTCCAGCGGGCCGAGGACCCGGCGCTCATCACGGGCCGGGCGACCTTTACCGAAGACCTCACCCCGGCCGGCACCCTTTATCTCGCCGTGCTTCGCTCACCCTATCCACACGCCCGAATCAAGGGCATCGACAGGTCCCAGGCTGAGGCTGCTCCCGGAGTCTGGCTGGTGCTCACCGGGGAAGACACTCGGGCCGTGCAGATGCCGCCGGTGCCCAATCCGGAGAAGAACGTCCCGCCGCGGTATCCGCTCGTCGTCGATACCGTCTTGATGCCGGGCGACCCGGTGGCGGCGGTCATTGCCGCAAGTATCGCTCAGGCCGTTGACGCCGCCGGGCTCATCGACGTCGATTACGAACCGCTCGACATCGTCGGGGACCCCGCGGAGGCTGTCGGCGCCCCTCCTCTGCACGCCGGGCAGACCTCCAACGTCGCCTACGAACGGCAGCGCGGCGACATCGCGGCGATTGCGGCCATGACGGGACCGGTGGTGGTGACCGGACTGGTCGATCACCCCCGGGTCGTCCCTATCCCCATGGAAGGAAGGCTGGCGCTGGCCGAGTGGCGGGATGGCCGGCTGACGATGCACATGCCGACCCAAGGCCCGCATCTGATCCAGGAGGAGCTGGCCAAGACCTTCGATGTGCCGGCGGCGGCCGTGAAGGTGGTGACGAACTTCGTCGGCGGAGCCTTCGGGGCCAAATTCGATCTGGGCGAGGAAGAGATCCTGGTCGCCCACGCGGCCCGACTGCTGGCGCGACCGGTCAAATGGGTCGAGACCAGACGCGAGCATCTGCTCGCGATCGGTCATGGCCGGTCGATGCAGGCACAATACCGGCTGGTGGCCGAGTCGAACGGGCGGATCAAGGCATTCTCCGTCGACTGGCTGGTAGACCTCGGCTGCCGGCACCGTTACACCTCGTTTCACACCATCACCGCTCGTATCGGCACCGGGAATTACGACATCCCCATCTACGCCTGGCGCATGCGCGGGGTCTGGACCAACCGCAGCCCCCGCGGCATCTACCGAGGAGCGGGCCGCCCGGAGGCGACTCTCACCATCGAAAGGGCCGTCGACCACCTGGCCGCTGCTCTGGGGATGGATCCCGTCGAGGTCCGGAGCCTCAACTTCATCCCGGCCGAGAGCTTTCCCTACAAGGCCGTGGCCGGATACACCTACGACAGCGGCGATTACCAGGCCAACCTCGCCCGCTTGCTGGAGGTAGCTGGATATCACGAGCTCCGGCGCTGGCAGAAGGAGGCGAGGGCCGATGGTCGGTTGATCGGCATCGGCCTCTCGTCCTACGTGGAGGTGTGCGGGTTTGAGGATTGGGGAGCGGCCCGGGTCAGCGTGAACTCGGATGGCAGCGTGGTCGTGCAGGTGGAGACCCTCGACCAGGGACAGGGTCACCGAACCACGTTCGCGCAGGTAGTGGCGGGGCGTCTCGGCATTCCCCGGGAGTTGGTCAGGGTCGAGCAGGGGGATACCGACGCAGCCCCCTACGGCTACGGAACTTCGGGCTCTCGCTCGGTGGCCCAGGGAGGCTCGGCGGCTCACGCCGCCGCCGGGCTGGTGGCGGACAAGGCCATCCGGATCGCCGCGCACCTAATGGAGGCGGCGCCGCTGGATGTCGTACTGGCCGACTCCAGGGCAGCAGTGAGAGGCACCGACGTGAGCGTCTCCTGGCAGCAGGTGGTAGCCGCCGCCCTGGCGGGCAACGTGCCGGCCGGGGACGAACCCGGTCTCGATGAGGAGATCCGCCTTCGGTCAGGTGGGCTCAATTTCCCGTTCGGTACGCATCTGGCGGTGGTGGAGGTGGATCCGGAAACTGGAGCCGTGTCGTTGCAGCGGATGGTGGCGGTCGACGACGCCGGGGTGATCGTCAACCCCATGCTGGCGGAGGGCCAGCGTCACGGCGGCATGGCCCAGGGGATCGGGCAGGCTTTGTGGGAGGCAGTCCGCTACGACGATGCCGGCAACCTGGTCACATCGACCCTCGTGGACTATCTGATACCCACGGCGGGATCGCTCCCCTCCTTCGAACTGGCCGGAACCGAGACCCCGACGCCGACCAATCCGCTCGGAGCCAAGGGGATCGGGGAAGCGGGGGCAATCGGTTCGACTCCGGCGGTGGTCAACGCGGTGTGCGATGCCCTGGGTCGCCAGGATCTGCAGATTCCTCTCACCGCGGAAGTGGTTTGGCGGGCGCTCCGGGAGCGCGACCCATCTACGATCGCCCCGTGAACTTCGTAATCAAGGTCCTCGTCAATGCCGCCGCCCTCTGGGTGGCGGCCCGGATCGTTCCCGGGATCGACCTTACCGGCGACATCTGGCAGATACTGCTGATCGCCCTGGTCTTCGGGCTGGTCAACGCGTTTCTCAAGCCACTGCTCAAGCTGCTGTCGTTGCCGGTACTCATCGTCACGCTGGGGCTGTTCGCCATCATCATCAACGTCATTCTCCTGGCGATCACCGCTGCCCTGATGGAGGGACTGACGATCGACGGCTTCCTGGCCGCGCTGCTGGGCAGCCTGGTGATTTCGGTGGTGGGCGCGGTGCTCAACGCCGTCATTCCCGACGCGAAGTAGAACCGTCCCCTCTCTGGCGCGTGTCCTGCTCCTATCGAAGCCAGCCGACGCGCCAATAGCGGGGCGGGGTCAGTTGGCCGCGACCGGCTTCTTCAGTTGTCCCAGGCGCTCGATGAGATCGACGACGCGGTTGGAGTAGCCCCACTCGGTGTCGTACCAAGAGAGGACCTTGACCAGGTTGCCGCCGAGGACCTGGGTGGCACCGGCATCGAAGACCGAGCTGTGGGGGTTACCGATGATGTCGGTGGACACGATCGGGTCCTCGGTGTACTGCAGGACACCCGACATCGGCCCTTCGGCGGCTGCCCGGACCGCCGCATTGACTTCCTCCACCGACACGGACCGATCCAACTCCACTACCAGGTCGACCGTGGAGCCGTCCGGCACCGGCACCCTCATGGCGATCCCGTGCAGCTTTCCGTTCAGTTTGGGATAAACCTTGCCGACGGCTTTGGCCGCCCCGGTGGTGGTAGGAATGATGTTCTCGGTGGCTGCCCGGCTGCGGCGCAGGTCTTTGTGGGGGACGTCGGCCAGACGTTGATCGTTGGTGTAGGCGTGCACTGTGGTCATGAGCCCTCGTCTGATCCCGAATGCCTCGTCGAGCACCTTGGCCAGGGGCGCCAGGCAGTTGGTGGTGCATGAGGCGTTGGAGACGATCAGGTCAGCGTCGTCGAGTTGAGAGTCATTGACACCGAGCACGACCATCTCGTCGATGTCGTCGTCGGCAGGAACCGTCAGGATGACCCTCTTGGCCCCGGCGTCGAGGTGTTGTTGGAGAGACTCGCGGGTTCGGAACACTCCGGTCGACTCCACGACGACGTCGATGTCGAGCTCTCGCCAGGGGAGAGCAGTGGGGTCCTTCTCATACAGCATCTTCACGCGATGCTTTCCGGCCGTCATAACCCCGTCGGCCACCTCCACCGACTGTTCGAAAGGCCCCATCACCGAGTCGTACTCGAGCAAATAGGCGAGGACATCGTCGTCGGCCAGATCATTGATGGCGATCACCTCGATGGCGCTTTCAGGCCGTTCGGCGATGATCCGGAAAACGGCCCGCCCGATGCGGCCAAATCCATTGATGGCGACTCTGATTGGCTGGCTGCTCACGGGTGGCTGGGGGCTCATGATCTACCTCCGTTCGCGGTCAAGCCGGCCATCCTTTCGAGGACCTCGATGATGCGAGCCGAGTAACCCCAACCGTTGTTGAACCAGGTGAGGGTCTTGACCATCGTCTCTTCCATGACCATGGTCGACAGACTGTCGAAGACTCCGGAATAGGTCGAATTCCGCACATCCGAGGAGACGATCGGATCGGCCGTGAACTCGATCACGTTGCGGAAGCGACCCGAGGCGGCTGCCGCCACTGCCGCGTTAACCGCCTCCTTGCTGGTTCCGTGCTGAACGATCGCCGTGAGGTCAACCATAGAACCGTCCACCACCGGCACGTTCAACGCCATCGCCGAGATCTTGCCCGTCAACTCCGGCATCACTTGCGCCAGGATCTCGGGGGAGTTCGTTTCAGCAGGGATGATGTTCTCGCCCGCGGCCCGCGAGGTTCGGAAGTCGTTGCCGGGAACGTCTGCTAGCCGTTGGTCTTTGGTTATGGCATGGACCGTTGTAAAGAAGGCCCGGTCGATCCCCAAGGCGTTGTCGAGAATGCGAAGAATGGGGGCGACCGCGTTCGAGGTGTTGGAGCCCAGGGCGATTACCTGGGTTTGGTCCGTCAGCACCGCATCGTTGATCCCACGCAACAGCACCGGAAGTTCGCCGGGTTTCTCCGGAGTAGAGGCGATTACAACCTTCTTCGCGCCGGCGTCGATGTGGGCTTGAGCGTGTTCGAGCGTGCGGTACCTGCTGGTGGCTTCCACCACCAGTTCGACGCCCAGGCTTTTCCAGTCGGCCTCACCGGGGCTCCGGGCGTCCAGAAAAGCAATCGAACGATCATCGACCTGGAGAGTGCCGTTGTCATAGGCCACCGTCTGGGGAAACCGGCCGTAGATCGAGTCGTACTTGAGCAGATAGGTGAGCCCGGCCGGATCGGCGATGTCGGCAATGGCGGCTACCTCGAGTTCGGGGTGGTCCACCATCAACCTCATAACGTTGCGCCCGATCCTGCCAAAGCCCATGAGGCCGACGCGTGTCGCCATGGGAGTCCTTTGGAAGCTGAATGGGCAAGGTTACCGGAGTTCGGCGGGAGGATTCCCACGGGGACAAGTAACCGATATGGTGAGAGGCGGGCGTGCGATGGGGAACAACATGTTGTCCGCCTTCGCCCTGGTCCTTTGCCTGCGAGCCCCGGTTCCCGGTGCGGTAATCCAGCCCTACGCCCCGGTGGGTCGTTACGCGGGTCACTGGGGTATCGACCTGGCGGCGGCACCGGCCTCGCCGGTGCGGGCGGCCGGTGCGGGGCGGGTCTCGTTCGCGGGGAGCGTGGCGGGCATGCTGTCGGTGACCATCGATCACGGCGACGGCTTGCGATCGTCCGTGTCCTATTTGCAGGCGATCGAAGTGACGGCAGGGGTGGTGGTTTCGGCGGGAACGCTCGTCGGCTGGGCGGGACTGGCCCATGACCACGAGGCAGTTCACTTCTCGGTCAGGGTGGACGGCCAGTACACCGACCCCCAGGCCCACCTGCTGTGTGGGGCGGGCGGGCCGGGGCGGCTCTATCTGCTTCCGCCGCCCCCGCACCTCCTGGCCACTCGAGCGGATCGGCGGAGGGCAAGGACGGCTTCTGCTGGTTTCTATGCTCGGCTCGGTGAGAAGCGGTCTTCTGGGCGGGACCTTCGATCCGCCCCACATCGCCCACCTTTTGGCCGGGGAGGTCGCTCACCGCCAGCTCGGGCTCGATCGGATCATCTATATGCCGGCCGGGGCGCCCTGGCAGAAAGCCGATCGAAGGGTCAGCCTGGCCCGCCACCGCTGGCGGATGACTCAGCTGGCGACCGAGGGCGTCGAATACTTCATGCCCGACGATCGCGAGGTCCATCGAGACGGGTGGACGTACACCGTCGACACGCTGGCATCGTTCGATCCGGGAGAGCGGATCGTGCTGATTCTCGGCGCCGATGCCGCCCGGGGCCTTCCCACCTGGGAGCGGAGCGAAGAGGTGCTCGAACGCGTCGAGGTGGCGGTGCTGCCGCGGCCGGGGGTAGAGCGCTCCGAGGTCGAGGCAGCAATTGGCCCGAGTCGATGGCTCGACATGCCGGCGTTGCCCGTCAGCGGCACCATGATCAGACAGCGATTTGTGGATGGGACCGGGGTCAGGTTTCTGGTCACTGACGCCGTCTATGAGTACATGATCGAGAACCAGCTGTACTACGGAGTGGAGTCCGGGTAGGGGCTCCGCAGCAATTGGCGGCTGCTGACCATGATGCAGGCGTCCGCCAGATAGGGGACGTCGTGCTTTTCCAGGTATGCGATGAGTTCCCGGCTCTCGGCGCCGGGCTGGAGCCAGAAATTGCCGTAACCGAGTGTCACCGCCTCGACGGCAACCTGCAGGCCAACGGGAGGCGGCACCACCAGGTCGATGATGTCGGGTCGGCTCGGGAGAGCGTTTAGATGAGGATACGAGTGATCGCCGTCGACCAGATCACGTTTGGGGTTGACAGCCAGCACTCGGTAACCACGGGATTTGAGATCCCGGTAGATGATGCCGCCGTACTTGCCCGGCGTGTCGGTAGCCCCCACGACCGCAATCATCGTCCCGGTGGAGGCGAGGAGCGGGGCGAGATCGGTCATGGGCACGGTTGAACAGGGTAACTATCGCCCCATCAGGGTTTAATCTCGCTCGGAACCAAGGAGGTAACAACCGTCGACGCAGTGACCATCGCCCGGCTGGCAGCCGACGCCATCGCCGATAAGAAGGGCCAGGACATCGTTTTGCTGGAGGTCGGCGACCTCTTCGTCATCACCGAGGTGTTCGTGATCGCCACCGGGACCTCCCGGCCCCACGTGCAGACGCTCGCCGACCGGGTGGAGGAACTGCTCAAGGAGGCCGGAGTTCGTCCACTTCGGGACGAAGGCCGGCCCGAGGCGGAATGGGTGCTCCTCGATTACGGCGAGGTCATGGTTCACCTCTTTCAACCGGCTGCCCGCGAGTACTACGACCTGGAGCGGCTGTGGCGCGATGCCCCGGTGATCGAGTGGAGTCCGGCGGTTTCCGACGTGCCGTAGGGGGCTGGTACCCTTTCCTCTCCCACCAATTGCCTGGTACTTGGGGCTGTAGCTCAGCTGGCAGAGCGCTTGCATGGCATGCAAGAGGCCAGGGGTTCAAATCCCCTCAGCTCCACTGGTTTTTCGGGTCTTCCCGTCGGGCCAGGGAGCCAATTCGCGCAAGGTGCCCCGTCCGGGTCCGTCGCAGCAACTAGTAGCTTCCGCTCGAACGGAGCCGGCGAGCCCTTGCTGCTAACTGGGTTTGCCGGCTCCGTATTTCGCGTTCCAGGCCTAGCGGGCGCCCTGGGCCGCGGCCGCAACCGCTGCTGGTGCGGCCTCACACGGCTGACAAACCGGTGCGTCATGATGCCGCGGGATCAGGAAAGCTCCGATATAGGTGCCCGCAATCACTAGCGCTCCGCCTACAACGAACGGAAGACTGATCGGCTCATCAAGTAAGAGTGCCGCAATGGCAACCGTCCAAAGCGGCATTAGCAAAAACGCGTAGGAAGTCGCTGTAGCAGTCCAGTGAGCCAGGACGTACAGGTAGGTCAAGAAGAGGGCGACCGAACCAACGCTCACCAGATAAAGAAGCGAGACCCATGTTCTCGCTCCTGTCGGCATGGCGCGGTCTTCTCCCACGATGAGCGATAACGCTCCGAGCAACACGGTGGCAACCCCCAAGCCGATCAGATTTGCCGAGATGGGATGACCGGGAGTAATCAGCTTGGCGACCACGTTTGTCTCGGCAATACACAGAGCTCCGCCGAGGAGGGCCAGTAGCGATAGCAGCGGAACCTGTGCTCCAATCTGGCTACTGAAAACGACAGCAATGCCCGCCGCCGCTAAGAGCGACCCGACCAGGCCATGCCAGCGGAACTTCTCCAACCGCTGGACTACCGCCAAGAGCAAGGTGAGTAGCGGGGCCGTAGCGATGAGCACCCCAGCCACTCCGGCGGGGGCATCGACCAATCCGAAATAGGCGAACGCATTGCTGGCCGCGAAGCCAATCAGCCCATATAGAACCGCGCCGATCAGGTGTCGACCACGCGGCCACGGCGGACGGGCCACCAGTGCGATCGCGGCGAGTACGACCGTCGCCAGGCCAAAACGCACGGTCGCACCCCAGAAAGGAGGAAACTCGCCGTTCCCGATCTTGATCGCGACCGCATTGGAACCACCCAAAACGATGATCGCCAGAAAGGCGGCCAGCACCCTGCGCTCCGGCTTTCCGGGCCTAAGGGGCGTCACGGCGGCAGCATATCCCCAATGCCCGGTACACAGGATCGAAAGGATCGGCGCGCGTATGCCTAGGAGATCGAGTACTTCTCCTCTGGTCAGTCGTCTAGGGAGCGGGCCTGATGGGCAGTATGGACCCGTTGATCCCGGAGCAGCCGACAGACCCAGGATCGGCCCTTGCTGATTCGAAGGGCCAGCTCACAGCCGTCGAGACGCGGGCGAGTCGTCACATCTACGTGGACAACCTCAAGGTGCTCCTCATCGCCGCGATAATCGCTGCGCATGGCCTGGCGAGCTATGCGGCCCTCGAGCTGTGGTCATACGCCGACGTCCGGGAGGTCACCTTGTGGCCGGTTACGGAAGGGGCGCTGTTCTCTCTGCTTGCCCCCTTTGGTCTGTTCATGATCCCGCTGCTGTTTCTGGTGGCAGGCCTGCTGACCCCGTCTTCGGTGGAGCGCAAGGGGCCGGGAAGATACGCACGGGACCGGCTGGTCCGTCTCGGCATACCGTTCGCGGTCTTCGTTGGGCTGATCTGGCCGTTGTTGCTTTATGCGTTGTATCGCCCGTTGGGAAACGCACCGGGCTCCTATTGGGCTGAGTTCGTCGGCACAACGGAGGAGAGCCTGGACACCGGCTATTTCTGGTTCGTCGGTGACCTGCTGATCTTCTCACTGGTCTTTGCGGCCGTCTTCCGGCTGCGACGGGGTCACCCTGGTCGGCTCGGATGGGGTGATATCCGGTTCGGTCATTTGTTGACCCTCGCCGGCGGCGTGGGTGTTGCCACCTTCCTCGTGCGGCTCGGCTTCCCTTTCGAAAGTGAACGGTACGTAGACCTGAACCTGTACGAGTGGCCGGCGGCCATCGCTCTGTTCACCCTCGGCGTCATCGCAGCCCGGCACGGGTGGCTAACCGCGGTCCCCACCCGCCTGCAGGTTCACAGCCGCAATGTGAGCCTGCTGGCCTTGGGAGCCTTTGGCGTGTTCATGGCCGCCGGGTTCCTCCTCGGTGCGGTGGGCGACGAGACATGGGGAGGGGGTTGGCACTGGGACGCGGCCGCATTCGCGTTATGCGAGAGCACGCTCGCCGTGTTCGGACCGATCTGGATTCTCGGTGTCGCCCAACGGAGACTGGACCGAGGGTTCCGATGGGCAAGCCCTGCCATCGGTCGAAGCGCCTACGGCGCATTCGTGCTACAGGGGCTGGTCTTGATCGGGCTGGCTGTCGTCTTGCGACCGCTCCCTGTTCCGGCGGATGTCAAGGCAGTGATCGTGGCAACGGGCGGCGTGGCGGGATCGTTTGCGCTTGCGTGGCTGCTCATCAGGCGCGTCCCTGGGGTCGCTCGCATTCTGTAGCGGCACGCTGACCGAGGGCGGGGCCAACGACCACCGCCCCGTCGCCGGTTACGCCTTCAGCACCAGCCGTCTCCACTGGCGACCGTTAGTCGGGGCGGCTGACCCGGCCAGAGGATAGGACCTCCTGGCTCTCGGCCCAGACGCTCGTAGGCCACAGGGCGCTGCTCTCTTCGGAGGGTTGGTCGCTCCGCCTATTGTCTGGCCATGGCCCGGCTTAGCGCCAGCGATCGGGCAAAGCTGCCGGACAGCGCCTTCGCCTACGTCGATTCCCGCGGCCGGCGGTTGTTGCCCATCAACGACGAGGCCCACGTGCGCAACGCCCTCGCCCGCTTCGAACAGGTCAAGTTCGAGAGCGAGGCCGCTCGCGAACGGGCCCGGAAACGGCTGCTGAACGCAGCCAAGAAATACAGGATCGTCCCGGTCGGGTTCATCACCGGGCAGCTGCGAACCGAAGGTCAGCATGCCGCTACGGGCCGGCTGGTCATCGAGCTGGGGCAGACCGGGGCTCCCGGCCAGCTCGAACAGCGGCTGCGGCGAGTATTGCGCGACCCCTCCCTGGCCGTCCTGCACTGGTCGGAGGCCGCTGGTTCCTACCTGGACGGCTCCGGCCAGCCCTGCCCTCTTCCTTCGGACCAGGAGGACAGGGCCATTACCTACCTGGAGCGACAGGGTCGTCCGATGACCGCCCTGGTTCATGATCCGGCAGTCCTGGGCGACCCTCACCTGACCGAGTCGGTATTGGCCGCGGTTCGCTTTGCCCTCGAACGGGAGCAGGCGCAGGCGTCCGTCGAGCTCCGATCGGAGGACGCGGCGACGCTCCCCACCGGCTTTGTCACGCTGATGATGACCGATATCGAGGGCTCCACCGGCCTACTCAGAGCCCTCGGCGAGGGCTACGGGAGGCTGCTCACGGATGTTCGCAACATCATCCGCGGGGCAGTACTCACGACGCGGGGCCGCGAGGTGGAAGTGCGCGCCGACGAATTCTTCGGGGTGTTCGAGAGGGTGGGCGACGCCGTCGCCGCGGCAGTGGCGATCCAGCGCAAGATGGCAGAACGTTCCTGGCCGGATGACCTCGGCGTCGGCGTCCGCATCGGGTTGCATAGCGGTCCGATCACGCTCACCGATACGGGCTATATAGGCCTGGCCGTTCACACCGCCGCCCGGGTCTGTTTCGCGGGGCATGGCGGCCAGATCGTGGCGTCGAGTGAGACTCGCGCGGCGATGAGCGCCCCGCCGGCGGGAATTCGGTTTCAAGAACTGGGGCGGCACAGCCTGGCCGGGATGACTCATCCCCATGCCCTGTTCCAGGTCGAGGCGGAGGGCCTTCGCCTGGATTTCCCGCCGCTCCGGGCGGAACCCGTACCGTCGTAGGAGTGCGTCTTTCCCCGACGGATACCATGCCTGCCGAGGTGACCGAACATCAGCTTCCCCCACACGATCTTGTCGTGGTCGGGGGGAGCCTTGCCGGTCTGTCACTGGCCATCCAGGCGCAAGAGGCCGGGCTCGAACGGGTGCTGATCGTCGAGGAGGGGGATGCCGTCGCTCTGGTTGAAGTGGTCGGCCAACACGGTCTTAGCCTCGAGTACCTGGCTCCCCTCCAACGCTTGGAGACGGCACCCGAGGGCGGGTTTGTCCTCCACACGGCGCGTTTCAAGACGACGGCCCGGGCGGTGGCGCTGACGCCGCGCAGCACAGGAATCTCGGGCCCGGCCCCGTTTGACGTCCCTGTCACGGTCGCTGGACGGGTCCATCTGTCGCCCCCGACCATGGACATGGCCGGTTTTGACGTTCTCGTGATTGGGCCAGATGAGGCCGCCGCCGAGGAGGCACTCCGACTCGCCCAGGCAGGCGCCGGAGTGGTCGTCTGTCTGGGTGGAGGCGATCTCAGCGGCCTCTCCCGTCTGGGACGCCGGCAGCTTCTCCGGCTGGAAGCCGAACGGCGAGCCACCGTTCTGTGGCACTCTCATCCCAGCGGGATGGAAGACCTCGGCGGGTTTCCCATGGTCTATTTCGGTGACCGGCGGACACCCGACCTGCAGTTTGACCACGTGATCCTCCGCTTGCCGGACCAGGCGCCCGCTCCGAGGGCCACATCCATCGATATTGATCTGCCCGACGACGGCGAGCGGTTCCTCTTCTCCGTAGCGACAAAACTCGCCGCTCACACCCCGGGGCGGGTCCGCCAGCTCTCGCCGGGGTCGGCCTGGGAGACCATCAGGCGCACGGCATTCCCTCATCTTCCCCGCGCCACCGACCGTCCCCGTGCCTGGCGTCCGGCCGACCACGAACAGATCAAGTCACTTCGCGATGAGCACTACAACGCCACCATCACCCTCTTTGAGCGAGCTCACTCCGACCTCTGGCTCCTGCGTATAAGACCCGATCGCGGTGATACCTCCCATCTGCCCGGTCAATACGCCTCTCTGGGTCTGGGCTACTGGGAGCCTCGCGCCGACAGCGCCCGCGACCCGCAATTGGAGCGGCTCTGGGACCGTTTGATCAGACGGTCCTATTCGATATCGAGCCCGATTCTCGCTCCCAGCGGGTATCTGGTTGATCCACTGAGGACCCCCGAACTCGAGCTCTACATCGTTCTGGTGCCGCCCTCCTCGGATCGGATCCCGGCCCTCACCCCGCGCCTAGCGTTGAAGCAGCCCGGGGACCGGATCTATCTCGGACCCAAGGTGGCGGGCCGCTACACACTCTCCATGGTCGACGACCCGGGCTCCCAGGTCCTGTTTCTGGCGACCGGCACCGGTGAAGCGCCTCACAACTCGATGATCCTGGACCTGTTCCGTAGAGGCCACTACGGGTCCATCGTCTCGGTGGTGTCGACGCGATTTCGCCAGGATCTGGCCTATTACGAGACGCATCGCAAGCTGGAAGCGAGGTTCACCAACTATCACTACCTACCACTGGTCACCCGCGAGCCGGGGCAACCCAAGCGATATGTCCAGGATGTGATCGGGGACGGCACGGTCTCACGGTTGCTCAACGAGGGCCTTGATCCCCGGATTACCAATGTCTTCGCCTGCGGGAACCCGGCCATGATCGGTTTGCCGGCGGCGGAGAGCCAGCCGCCTGCTCCAGATGGTGTGGCCGGCCTGCTATCCGGACTCGGGTTTCAACTGGATCGTCACGGGGCACCCGGCAACATCCACGTCGAGGAGTACTGGTAAAGGACTTCGGCCGTCAGCTCGTGAGGGCGCCGCGGATCCGGCTCTCCCAAAATCGGATGAAACCCTCCTGGTCGGGACCGATCTGGTGGAAATAAAGATGATCGATCCCCGTCTCGATTGCCTCCCGGGCGCGTTCGATGACCGGATCCGGATCGGGTCCGCAGGGAACCTCACCGGCGATCATCTCCGGAGTAACCAACTCCACCGCCTGCTCGAAATGGAGCATCGTGGGCAGGTCCTGAGCCAGCTGTCCAGGAAGGGCCGTGTTCGGCCACATGCGATGCGCCAGCTCGATGGCCTTCTGTTTTTCTTCTCCCCAACAAAGGGTGATCTGTGAATAGATCGGACCAGTTCCGCCGGCCTCGCGGAAAATCTCGATGGTGTCGGCGGCGCGACCCGACACCCACAGCCCATCGCCGATGCGGGCGGCCAGCCGGGCGGAGGCATCGCCAAACGCTGATATGAGAATGGGAGCGGGCTCCCGGGGACGGTCCAGGATTCGGGCGTCCTCCACCGTGTAGTAGCGACCCCGATGGGTGACGGATTCCTCCGTCCAGAGCCGCCTGATGACACCGATGGCCTCTTCCAGCATCGCCGCGCGAATCTCGTATGGTGGCCAGTGTTGGCCGAGGATGTGCTCGTTGAGGTTCTCTCCGGTGCCTACACCCCATACCAGCCGGCCGTCCAGCAGACAGGCGGTCGTCGCCGTCGCCTGGGCCAGGATCGCCGGATGGATCCGGGTGGTCGGACAGGTGACGCCTACCCCCACCTCAATCCGGGTCGTGGAGCTAGCTATTGCGCCAAGGACGGACCAGACGAACGGGCTGTGCCCCTGCGCCGACACCCAGGGATGGAAATGGTCGGAGACCGAGACGAAGTCGAATTGGTGCTGTTCGGCCAGAAGGGCCATTTCGACCAGGCGGCGCGGATCGTGTTCTTCTGCGGAGAGAGTGAGGCCGTAACGCATGGCCCTCCGTTACCCGGCGCCGCGGTCAGCCAAACGATTCGGGCAGGCCCCCGGCTCAAGACGGGATAGGTTCGATCATGATGCACTCGCCGGGGCATTCCTCGGCCGATTCCAGGGCGTCCTCGATGAGATGGTCGGGGATCCGGGCCAGCCCACGAGCCCCGTCCGGTCCGTGTCCCGCCCCTTCCTTGCCGTCGTAGACGACGGTCTCACCGAAGTGCTTTGCCTCTTCTTTCACAACCCACAGTCCGTCCTCGCGCTCGGTGAAGACGTCGGGGGTGATCTCCTCACAAATGCCGTCCCCGGTGCACAAATCCTGGTCGATCCAGACGCGCAGTTTCGTGGCTGTTGCCATTTGGGTATGTATACCCGACCCGGGCGCGTTATCAAACACCAGTTTGGGCTAGGTTTGGTAAGGGTACCAATCTCGCTTCTACCTTCAAGGAGGTTGGTCGGCGTGCGACCTAGCCCAAGCATTTGCTTCGTAAGTACCTATCCCCCCACTAGATGCGGCCTCGCAACCTTCACCCAATCGCTGCTTCAGGCCATCGCGGTGGGCCGGGGCAGCAGACGGGGCCTCTCGGTTGCGGCCATTGATCCGGGCGTCAAGGACAGGCTGAAGCGGATGGAGGGCCGGCCCAGCGAGGTGGTGGCCACATTCGATATGAGAAGTTCTGATCGCCCGGTCTCCCTGCCGGGCGACGTGGTCGTGCTCCAGCACGAGTTTGGGATTTATGGAAAAGATGACGGCGTGGGTGTTCTCCACATCGCCGATCGGGTCGCCTCCGAGCTGATCGTGGTATTTCACACCGTGCTCACCTCGCCGTCGGATCGACAGCGCTTCATCGTCGAGGAGCTTGCAGGCCGATCGCGGAGCGTGATAGTGATGAGCGAGGCCGCTCGACGTCTGTTGCGCAACAATTACGAGCTTTCCAATCGACCGGTGGAGTCCATTCCGCATGGGGCCCGGTTGGTGGATCCACGACCACACTCCTCCGACCAGCGTCCCCTCATCCTCAGCTGGGGTTTGTTGGGCCCGGGGAAGGGCCTCGAGACCGGCATCGAAGCCCTGACGAGATTGAGACATCTCAAACCGCTGCCCCTCTACATCATCGCGGGCCAAACCCACCCCAACGTTCTCCGCGACCAGGGAGAGCAATACCGTCACGACCTGGCCCACCGGGCTCGCGAGCTCGGGGTGGGGGACATGGTCTACTTTGTCAA
>DATHSX010000080.1:0-4198 GCA_035463935.1 Acidimicrobiia bacterium
GCTGGAGGCGGTGCTGGCGGCCGCAGATGGTCTGGGCGATCCGGAGGCGAGGAGACTGGTGGAGAACTCTCCCGGAGCCGCCGGCTCTTTGACCGGGCTGTTGGAGGTCCCCCCGCAATGGTCGGCGGCCGTGGCGGCGGCGCTGGGACCATGGTCGGGGGCGGTGGCGTTTGCCGACTCGGAGGGGGTGGAGACAGCAGTCGGCCAGCTCAAGGCTGCGGGTCGGGGCGGGGTGCCGGTGGTCGGGAGGGTCGATCCGGTGGATCGCCGGGCGGTGCCGGCTCGCGAGGTGGCTGCCGTCACCGGGCTCGAGGCTCTGATCGATCTCCTCCCAGTCGATCGATCCCCGGGGTCGGCCGCCACGGCTTTGGCCGAGTCTCTGCTGGGCGATGTCTTGGTGGCCGAGGGTTGGAGTGCCGCCTGGGCGCTGGTGCGGCGCTATCCGCAGGTGCGGGCAGTGACGCCAGAAGGGGACCTGATTTCGAGAGACGGCATCAGGGCGGCCCAACCCGACGGCGCCACTCCGACCATGGTGGAATCGGCAGAAATCTCCGTCGATCGCGCCGAGCGCGAGCTGGCCCGGGTGGCGAGCCGGCTCAACACCCTGCGCCGCCAGTTCGAGCAGAGCCGCGAATCGGAGCGAAACGCCCTGGAAACCCTGGAGACCTTGGAAGCCAAACTGGCAGGAGCCACCGAAGCGTTGGGCCGCGCCGCCCG
Organism: Acidimicrobiia bacterium; assembly: GCA_035463935.1. Taxonomy (GTDB): domain Bacteria; phylum Actinomycetota; class Acidimicrobiia; order Spongiisociales; family ZC4RG35; genus DATEEG01. The sequence continues at coordinate 718 of DATHSX010000080.1, forward strand.
CACCGGCGCCGAGCTTGAATCGGAGTTGGCCCGTCTGACCGAACGCCGGTCGGCGTTGACCGCGGCGATCAACGAACGCGCCGGCCAGATCGAGCGGCTCTCCGTCACCATTGCCGCCCTGGAAGGAGAGGAGGCGATTCGTCAAGGCCTCCTCGAGGAATTGACGACCCGGCGCCGGAACCTGGCCGAGGCGAGGGAGCAGGCCCGCGCCGCCTGGCAAGAGGCGGCTGAGGCCGCCTCGGCCGCGGCCGAGCGCCGCACGTTCCTGGAGGCGCGCAAGCTGACGATCGAGGGTGAGATCGGTGGGCCTGATCCCGGACCGATCCCGGTGGCGACGTTGCAGGCCTTGGCGAACGTGGAACGTCTGGCCCGGCGAGCAATCGAGGTGGTGCGCAGCCAACTCGAGAACGTCAGGGAACGGCAGGATTCGGAGCGGGGGGCGGCCCGGGCGGTGGGCGAAGAGCTTTCGGTCAAGCGGCAGCGACACGAACAGTTGCTGGCCGACATGGCTGGTTGGCGTGAGCGGTTGAGCGGCCTGGCGATCGAGCAGACCGAGACTCGGATGCGCCGTGAGGCAATCGTGGAGGCGTTGCGCCGCGACATAGACGCCTCCGAAGCCGAAGCCCTTGCCGCCCCGGAACCCGACGCGACCGCAGGGGTTTCGGCGGTCGAATTACTGGCCTCCCGTCAAGCCGAATTACGGCGGATGGGGCCAGTCAATCCGCTGGCTGCCGAGGAGTACCGCTCGCTGGCTGAGCGTCATGACTTCATGGCCGCCCAGCTTGCCGACCTGGAGACGTCGAGAGCGGAGCTTCGCAAGGTGATGAAGGCGCTCGACGAGGAGATTGAGACCCAGTTCCTGGCCGCTTTCGAGGAAGTGGCTGCCGCCTACCAGGAGCATTTCGGCATCCTCTTCCCCGGGGGAAGGGGCCGGATGCGTCTGAGCGATCCCGACCAGCCGCTCACGTCTGGCGTGGAAATCGAGGCCCAGCCGATGGGAAAGAAGATCGGCAAGCTGTCGCTGCTTTCGGGAGGGGAGCGATCGCTGGCCGCACTGGCTTTCCTGTTCGGGGTGTTCAAGGCGCGGCCTTCACCCTTCTATGTGCTCGACGAAGTAGAGGCCGCCCTTGACGACTCCAACCTGCGACGGTTCCTGCGCCTGGTGGAGGCCTTCCGCGGTGAGAGCCAACTCATTCTCATCACCCATCAGCAGCAGACCATGGAGGCGGCCGATGTGCTCTATGGCGTCACGATGGAACCGGGAGGGTCCTCCCAGGTGATAGCGAAGGAGTTGGCGAGCGTTCATCTCCGCCCCGGCGGCTAGGCAACCGAGTTGGCCAGCCGAGGTGGTGACCAGCCGAGTTGACTCGTGACGGCCGTTAGCCTCATTCTCTGATGGACCTCGTCTATGTCCTGGTTGCCGTCCTCGTGGTCCTGGTGCTGGCCGGGGCGTTGTTCTTTCGAGCCCGCGCCGCCAAGGCCCCGTCTCCCTCGGAGCCGCTCGCTCGACCGAGAAGGGCAATCGGCGGTCGTCTCGCCAAATCGCGTAGCGCCCTGGGGGAAGCGCTCCGGGGCGTCTTTGCATCACCCGTGCTCGACCAGGCTTTCTGGGAGAGCATGGAAGAGGCCCTGATTGGCGCCGACATGGGAGTAGCCACCTCCACCGGAGTGGTGGAACGGGTGCGGAGGGCGAAACCCGACGATTCTTCAGGGGCAAGAAAGCTTCTGGAAGAGGAGTTGAAATCGGTGTTCGCGGGGGCCGATCGAAGCCTTGATTTGACCGGGGACCCTGCCGTGGTGCTGGTGGTGGGTGTCAACGGGGCGGGCAAGACCACGTCGATAGCCAAGCTCGCAGGCCGCCTGATCGGACAAGGTCGGCGCCCACTGCTGGCGGCGGCCGACACGTTCCGGGCGGCCGCGGATGCCCAGCTGCGGACTTGGGCGGAGCGGGTGGGGGTCCCGGTGGTGGCCGGCAAGGAAGGGTCTGATCCGTCCGCGGTCGCCCACGATGCCGTGGCCGCAGCCCGGGCCCGGGGTAAGGACGTTGTGATTGTCGACACCGCCGGCCGCCTTCACAGCAAAAAGCACCTCATGGCGGAGCTGGCCAAAATGAGGCGGGTTCTGGAGCGTGACGGTGGGAACGTCGCCGAATGTCTGCTGGTCCTCGACGCCACCGCCGGCCAGAACGGGATCGCCCAGGTACGCGAGTTCGCCTCGGTCCTCGGCCTCACCGGGATTGTCCTGGCCAAACTCGACGGAACCGCTCGGGGCGGGATCGTGGTCGCGGTCGAACAGGAGTTAGGGGTGCCGGTCAAGTTCGTCGGGGTGGGGGAGGGCTTGGATGATCTGGTGCCTTTCGAGTCCGACGCCTTCGTTGCGGAGTTGCTGGCCGACGTATGAATCACGGTGAGTTGCTGGCCCGAGCCCGGCTGGCCGCCGAAAACGCCTATGCCCCCTATTCCGGATTCCGGGTGGGGGCGGCGGTATTGGCAGACGACGGACGGGTATTCACCGGTGCGAACGTCGAGAACGCGGCCTATCCCAGCTCCAACTGCGCCGAAGCGATTGCGGTGGGCCATGCCGCCTCGGAGGGTGTGCGCCGGATCGAGGCCATTGCAGTGGCTTGCATCGACGCTTCCTCGGTCGATGATGCTTATCCGTGCGGTCGATGTCGCCAGATCGTCAACGAATTTGGCACCGGAACCGTGTACGTGACCACTTCAGGGCCCGAGTACCGCCGGCACACTCTGGAAGAACTGCTGCCTTACGCCTTCAGACTCTGACGCTTAGGCCTTCCAGGTCTCGGACGGCGCCTTCCTTGTCATGGACCGAAGGCGGTGGGTCTGTTCGAGCACCTGGCCACCTCCGCCATTCCTGTGACCGGCTGCGCGTCCAGAGGTGGTAAACCGTCACAACCAACCCGAATGAGAGTCTTCTTCCTGATCCTCGATGCCTTCGATCCCGGCCGTCTTTCGCCCCGGCTTACCCCGAACCTCTGGCGGTGGGCCAACGCCGATGGGGCGGTGGCCGGGACCGGGATCTCGGTGATGGCGTCTTCCACTTACCCCAACCACGCCACCTTCATAACCGGGGTGCCACCGCGGGTGCACGGGATCCACCTCAACTACGTCATTAGCGACGAGATTCGAGGGGCATGGGAGACAGGGCCCGGAGTGGCCACGCTCTTCGACCGGGTGTCCGACCTGGAAACGGAGGCGGTCCTCGGCGATCACCATCTGGTCGGAGTGATGGGGGCGGCCGCCGCCACGCGGCATTGGCCGCCCGGCGGTGATATCAGCAAGGCCGGCCAACTGGATCCGCTGGGTTACCCAGACGATGACGAGGTGCTTCCTCGACTGCTGACCGCCCTTGATACCGAAGCCGAGTTTCTGGTTGGCTATTTCGGCTCCATCGACACCTATTCCCACATCTATGGACCTGATTCCCCACAGGCCACCGAGGCCTACCGGCGGCTTGATGA
>DATHSX010000081.1:0-3189 GCA_035463935.1 Acidimicrobiia bacterium
GGGAGAAGTGTTCGGGTTCATCGGGCCCAACGGCGCCGGCAAGACCACGACTATCCGGCTGCTGATGGATCTGATCCGCCCGGACCGGGGTTCCGCGTCGGTGTTCGAATTCGACTGCCAGGTGGACAGCCTGGCGGTGAAACGGCTCGTCGGGTATCTGCCTGGTGAGATGCCCGCCTTCCCTGGCGTAACCGCCGGATACGTGATCAGGCTTATCGCCGGACTGCGAGGTTCGGCGGACGCAGGTCGGGTCTCTCTGCTGGCGGAGAGTCTGGACCTCGACCTGAGCGCCCGCTACGAAGATCTCTCCCATGGGAACCGGCAGAAGGTGGGGCTGATTCAGGCGTTGATGCACCAGCCCCAGCTGCTCATACTGGACGAGCCGACCTTGGGCCTCGACCCGCTCATGCAGCGACGGTTCCGCCAGCTGGTCGAGGAGTCGGTTGCTGGGGGTGCGACGGTCTTCTTGTCTTCGCACGTCTTGTCGGAGGTGGAGCAGGTCTGTGACCGGATCGCCCTGATTCGCGGTGGGCGACTGGTCCGGGTGGGCACGCTCGAAGAGCTGCGGGGAATGCGGGTACACCAGGTCTCCGCGGTCCTCAAGGGCACTCTCCTGGCTGCCGACCTTGAGGCGCTGCCCGGCGTCGGGGAGGTCCGGATCGAGGATCATCACCTGACGTGTTCGGTGCGGGGTCCCGTCTCGCCGCTGCTCCGCGCGCTGGTCGATGCCGAAGTGGTCGAATTCGACAGCCGTGAGCTGAGCCTCGAAGAGGTCTTCATCTCTGAATACGAGACCGCGGTCTCCGGTGCTGATAGCTGACACCCTGCGTACCCGTCGGCTGGCCACCTTGGTGTGGCTGGTCGGCGGGATCGCGTTCATGGTGGTGATCGGCTACGGATACCTCGAGGAGGTGGAGACGTACCCGGGTGGGGCGCCAGCCATGGGAGCGGGCCTCGAGGCGGCGGCGCAGGCGATGCGGCTGCTTCGCTGGCCGGCCGAGCGCCTCGACACGTTCGGCGGGTACATCACCTATCACAACGTGACCTTCATCGCACTGGGACTGGGGGTGTGGGGGGCCATCCAGGGAGTGGCGCTGCTGCGGGGAGCCAGAGCAGAGGGTCAGCTCGAGTGCATCCTCGCCGCCGGATGCTCACGTCGGCTGCTCCTCGCCAGTCGGGTCACAGGGTGGGCGACCACCCTGATCGTCATCACGGCTGGTATCGGTGTGGGGTTGGCGGCGGCGACCGCCATCGCGGGGGTCTTCGACTTGTCCGGGTCGATGATCACCATGGGCTCGGTGGCGCTGGTTGCTCTGGCCTGTTTCGGGCTCGGGCTGGCGCTGGCGCAGATGGTGGGCACGGTCAGGGTCGCGGCCGGCCTCACCGTGGCGGCTATCACCGGTCTCTATCTGCTCACCAATGTGTGGGAAGAGCTGGGCTGGCTCGGCGGGCTTCGCTACCTGTCGCCCTTCTACTACTCCAACCGCTCCAGAGCCCTACTACCCGGACACTCCATCGACCTGTCAGCGATGGCTGCCCTCGCCGTCATGACGGCCGCAGCAGTCTGCCTGGCCGTCTGGGCCTTCGAAAGGCGCGATCTGGGGGCGACCCTCTGGCGTCTCGACCGGAGAGCCGGGGCACCGCATTTGGAAGTGTCCGCAAGGCCTTACTGGTGGGCGGAGTCGAGCCGTCGCAAGCTGGGACTGGCGGCTTGGTCGTTGGGAGCCGCGATCCTCACCGGCTTGATCGCCTGGCTGGAGCCGGTAGTAGTGGACATGTGGGACGAGATGGGGTTCAGCAGGTTCCTCCTTCCGGAGCCGGGCGTGTCGGTCACGGACCGGTATCTCTCGTTCGCCTCGCAGCTGGTGGCGGCCCTGATCGCCGGCTACGCCATCACCCAAACCGCCGGGTGGGTGGCCGAGATGCGGGAGGGGCGAGTCGAGATGTTCCTTTCCCAGCCGGTCTCCTGGCGGAGACTCATCCTGCAAAGGCTGGCGACGGCGACGGTTGGCGTTCTGGCCATATCGACAGCGGCAGCAGCTGGGTTAGCCCTGGGGGCCGCCGCAGTTGACGCACCGCTGAACCTGGCCGGGCTCGTGCGGACCATCCCCGTCACGCTCATCCTCGGACTGGCGATTCTCGGTCTGGGAGCCATGCTGGTGGCGTGGACGCCGACCGCCGCCTCGGTGATCCTGCTTTCTGCGGTCGCCTTCGCCTCCTACCTACTCGCCTTCGTGATACCGCTCTTCGACCTGCCTGACTGGACAATGAGCCTTTCCCTTTTTGGCGCCTACGGCCAGCCTTACCTGGAACTCCCCGACGCAGGCGGTCTGCTTCTCCTGAGTGGTCTGGCCCTCGCCGGTGCGGTCGTCGCCCCGCGGCTGGCGGAGCGCTATCCCAAGGTCTGAAACTCCCGAGGCGGGTGAGCTACCAGGAGGAAGCATCGAGGCCCGGCGCGAGCCCAGTCTCAGGGTGGGGTCTGCCAAGACCTGGAATGTGGTGTGATTGCCTCCGCGTCGACGGACGAGCAGGCACGACGTTGGAGGCACGAGATGCGAACGGAGTTCAAGCCCGACAGTTGCGTGCTGAGCTTCCAGGAGATCGACCAGACGCAAGTCGCAGTGGTTGGCGGCAAGGGCGCGCACCTGGGCGAGCTTTCCCGGATCGAAGGCATCCGCGTGCCGGCTGGCTTCTGTGTGACGACGGATGCGTTCCGGCGGATCATGGCTGGAGCGCCGTCGATCGACGATCGGCTCGATCGGCTGTCGAGCCTGAGGTTGGATGACCGAGAGACGATCCGTACGCTCAGCGCGGAGATCCGCCTGATTCTCGAGGGCATCGCCATCCCTGACGATCTGGCGACGGCGATCACCGGCGCGGTCGCCCGGCTCGGCGAGCAGGCCGCCTACGCCGTCCGATCAAGCGCGACGGCAGAGGACTTGCCGACGGCCTCGTTCGCGGGCCAGCACCACACGTACCTGAACCTCGTGGGGCGGGCGGCCATCCTCCAGCACGTCAGCCGTTGCTGGGCATCACTGTTCACCGAGCGGGCCGTGACCTATCGCCTCCGGAACGGCTTCGACCACAAAAAGGTCCACATGGCCGTCATCGTGCAGCAGATGGTCTTCCCGGAGGCGGCCGGGATCCTGTTCACTGCAGACCCTGTCACGTCGAACCGGAAGATCGTCT
>DATHSX010000082.1:0-3997 GCA_035463935.1 Acidimicrobiia bacterium
CGTCTGATGGGCGACCACGAGATAGCGGGGCATCCAGAGAACCTACACGGGTGCTCGACGCCGCTGACCGGCCAGCATCCCGCCGCTCGCAGCCCCCTGGAGTTCGCCCGGCTAATCGACCCTTACTTGCCCGCTAGGCCAGCGGTCGGTAATTGTCGTCTGCCACCTCCGAGGCTCGAACCGCCAAAGTCAGAGAGTCGAGCCCGTTGCGTTCGGTTATGTACCGTGGATGCGCTGGATCTCGTATCCAGTTCAGTTGATCGGTGAAGAGGGCTCGCAGGAGCTCTCCATAGCGATGCATCTTCTCTACCCCGTCCCCCCAATGGAGGTTCAGTTTCTGGGAGACGTCCCAGTCCCGATGCCGCGCCGTCGCCTTTCGGTTTGGCCCCACGTAGACGTTGCCGATATCCAGGCGTGCTCCAGGGAACAAGTCCATCAGAACCTTGGTCCGGGCCTCATCAGCCAGAGCCCGCACGTGGGCCCGCGTGGGGACCCACTCCTCCAGCGTCACGTCGCCCATCTCGAAAAGCAACCGGAACTCCTGGCGGTCCATGCGACCGGCCTGGGTGAAGCTGTGATAGAAGTTGACCACCGCCCCCTCGCGGTACTCGAGCGTGCAGTTGACCTGCTCTTCAAGGTCGGTACCCGGCCGAACGATGCGTTGGGCGGCGACTACCTGTCCCGGCCCGAGCCATCCGGCAAACATGTCGAAGAAGTGCACCCCATGCTCGACGAAGATGCCCCCGCTCTTCGTGCGATCCCAGAACCAGTGCCCGGGACCGAGACCCTCATCGCTCGCATAGTTCTCGAAGTAGCCGTGGAGAAAGTCGCCGAGGACCCTCGAGCGGATGAGCTCGGTGATGATCTGATAGAGCGGGTTGTATCGCTGCATCAGGTTGGCCACTAGCACCAGCCGCTGCTCTTCTGCCAGGGCGACCATTTCGGAAGCCTGGGGAATTGTCATTGCCAAAGGCTTCTCGCAGATGACGTGCTTGCCCATCCTCAACGCCTTGATCGCTTGCGGATAGTGCAGGAACGGCGGGGTGGCGATATACACGAGGTCGATGTCGGGGCGCTCCAGGAGCAGATCGACGTCCTCGATGTCGGGGATGCCGAATCGCTTGGCCATCGCGATGGCCGGCTCGCGATGAGTGCCCGCCATCCCCACCAGCGTGACGCCGGGGACCTGGGTGAAATGCTGCAAGGCGAATAGACCAAAACCACCCGCGCCCACCACGCCGACGCGCAGCGCGCCAGGCACGGGTGCCCCCGGATTCATGGTCGGTCGGTTCACCGGGGCCAGGTTACGGGCCCAGTCGCCGATTCGACCTCGCTCATCAGCCCCAGATGCCCCGCTCGTCGCCGCCGCCAGGGAAGATCATTCGACTTGCAGGTGTCGCGGATCGGGTTCCCAGCAATGAACCGCAGGGCGGTCTCTAACGCCAATCCGAATGGATCGTCTCTTGGCCTAAGTGTCTGAGATCGCCCGGAAGGCCGATTCCGATAGCAATACGCCTCCCACTTCGAGCGCGGTCGTCGGCCGCGTGTCGGCTCGTCTCGAAATCAGGAGGTAGGTCTCGAGGTCGCCTTTGCCCTTTACCTGGATCAGACCGCGGGCCTCACATACGTAGTCGTCCTTGATTAGCTGATAGGTAGCGGCCGAGATCTGGATGGCCCCTGGTACGCCTTCGGACTCCATGCGGCTGGCCGTGTTGACCACATCGCCCCACAGGTCGTAGGCGAACTTGTGGGTCCCAACGATCCCCGCGACCACCGGACCCGAGTTGATCCCTATCCGGAGACGGATCTGATGCCCGTTGAACGCGTGGTCCTCACAGTATTCCCGGATTCGCAGGGCTAGATCGGAAATCGCCTGGGCATGGTCCGGTCGCTGTCGTGGGACGCCTGCGGCGGCCATGTACTCGTCCCCGACCGTTTTGATCTTCTCTAGCCCCAGCTCCTGAACGAACCCATCGAACACGGTGAACACACCGTTGAGCAATCCGACCAGGTCTGATGGAGACAGGGCGGCGGACATCGGCGTGAAGCCGACCACATCGGCAAACAAGACGGAAGCCGAGTCGTAGTCGTCGGCGATCATCGACTTGTCAGCCTTGAGACGTGTGGCGATCTCGTCGGGGAGAATGTTGTGGAGGAGATCGTCCGACTGCTGCTGAAACCGGTCACGCTGGCGGACGAAGTAGGCCATTCCGGCGAATACGAAGGTGGTCACCCCGGTGACAGTGAATGCGATCTCTCCGGCCGACGGCTCAACATCGTGAATGGGTTCGATCCACTCGGGCAACCCGACCGCGAGTAGCAACGTCACCAGGAAGCCGCCGAACCAGAGCCAGGCTTGCCTCACCGGAAAGAGAATCAGCCCGCCAACCACCGACAACAGCCCGAACAGGACGACCATTGCGGATGGCACCATTCCACCGAGGACGACGGTGCCCGCCAACACCTCAACCAGGATCAGGCCCAACAGTGCAGTGGCGATCGCAAAGAACCAGCCAGGTCTCGCCTTCAGGACGACTAGAGCAATGAGGCTGAGCACCGCAGCCGCCAAGTCGATCCATCCCACTCCGTAGAGACCCTCGGAAAATTCGAGGGCAGCGATGAAGATGCGTGTCACCGCTCCGATGACGAGGTAGCCGATGACGATGCGACGCTTTCCTGCTTGCGCTTCGCTCTCGCCTGGATCGGCACCAAAGCCCATCAGCCGGTCCCACCAGCCCTTCACGCCCGCTCGCGGCATGCTGCGAGATTACTTTCACCCGAACAACGCACCTCGGCCGAGACGTGAAACGCATCGTCAGCCGGGAACCTTCCTCGTATTCGGCGCCGCGAGGTCAGTCTTCGACCCGGCCCGCGTTCACGGAGTTGGATGCCATTCCGCGGTCTGTGGCGACGATGTTTGCCTTCAGCCGTGTCACCAACTCGAGGTAGAGATCATCGCCATGGCGCACGCTTGTGATGGAGTGCCCGGGGTGGGATTCGAACCCACACGCCCTTTCGGGCACAGCTGTTTAAGAGCCGAGTGTCTGCCATTCCACCACCCGGGCGCGGTCAAGAGGTTACCCAAGCATCCTCTGTACCACCCCATCCAGCAGGTCGTGTTCGGATATCACCGCGGCGCCGGCGCCCGCCGCAGCCATGGCCGCTTCCGCCACCACCGCCCCAGCCAGAATCACGGGGGCCCGGGCCGGATCCAGACCGGGCAAGGAAGCGGTTTCCTCGGTGGTCAAGAGGGCGAGGCGGTCGACGAGGGCGGTGACCTGCGCGGCGGTGAGGATCGCCAGGTGGGCCTCGCCGGCGGGTTGCTCGATCCGGGCCAGGCTCGTCCAGGTGCCTGCCACTCCGATCATGGTGCCGACGAACTGCGTAACCGGAAGAAACGTCTCGGCGACCAGGGCCCGGGCGGCCGCCATCTGCGCGGCCGCCGCCGGCCGGTCGAGCAGGACCCGTTCTGTAAGCCTTACCGAGCCGAGGTCGAAGGACCGACCGCCCTCGGCGGTGACAAACTCCGTCGACCCGCCTCCGATGTCCACTACCAGGAAGGGGCCGGGTCCGTCGATGCCGTGCGTGGCGCCGGCGAAAGCCAGGCCCGCTTCTTCCTCACCGGTAATCAGCTCGGGCCGTACCCCCAGGGCCAGTTCCGCCCGGTCGAAGAAGCGGTCGCGGTTGGCGGCATCACGGGCTGCAGAGGTGGCGACGGCTCTCCGACGGTCCACTCCGAGCTCAGCCATCCGGCCGCCGTACTCGGCCAGGGCCAACAGGGTGCGATCCATGGCTTGCACCGAGAGCACCCCGGTTGCGTCCACGCCGGCTCCCAGCCCGGTCACCCGCTCGAACCGGCCCAGCTCCACCTGGCCGTCCCCCACCCGCTCGATGATCAGGAGCCTCATCGAGTTGGTCCCGATGTCGACCGCGGCGAGTCTCATGCGCGCGGCTCCACCCACTCGGCATTGAGCGCGGCTTCGAGCACACAGGGCAC